>CAYWSC010000208.1:0-4070 GCA_964460695.1 Hadarchaeota archaeon (SeqCode) | reverse complement strand
AATGCGTCTTTGTAGAGACGAAGGAGGAGTGCGATCCAGACAGGGCGAGGGAGGTGATGTGGAACTTCACGGGTCAGCCTCAGAAGCTCAAGCTCCACAGCGCGCCAACAAGGCCGATATGGGTCTTGGAAGAGGAGAACAGGCCACAACCCAGGTTTGACCGCATGATCGAGGGAGGAATGGCTATGGCCGTCGGCAGAATACGCCGGGGCTCGACGAAGAAATCCTTGCTCTACGTCTCGTGTGTACACAACAACATCAGGGGGTCTGCGGGCGGTTCTGTACTGAACGCAGAACTCGCAAGAGCCATGGGGTATCTATGATTCCCTCCTCCAGCTCCATCCTGTCCCGCGCCACATACGTGTGGATTTCCCTGAGACGTCCCTCCGCACGCATGGGTGCTGTGATCCGACTATAGTTTGGCCCGAAGTATCCCTCTATCCTCTTCTTCACGGTTTCGGAAGGCTCTCTTATCAGGAGCCCCTTGACGCAGGAGCCTGCGAGCGGGCGGAGGGTGCGGAGTCCGCGAGAAGTCTTGATCTCTTCGAATCCGACCAGCTCGGCCCGTTCGATGTTGGGACGGCTCCTCGTAACCATGAAGAGGAAGTCGGGATTGGCAAGCGGGCCATATACGAACAGCTCCACTCATCCCCACCTATTTCTCTGCCTTCCAGAGGCGGTCGCCCACGTGGTGGATGTTTTCAGCGACCTTGCCTCTCTCCATTTGCTTGAGGCCTTCGGCATCAACAAGCATGCGTGCAATGCAAAGCGGCTTCCTGTGACGCTCGTCCACAACGACGCAGAGATCGCCGCTTCGCAGCCGGAGATCTACCTCGACCACGCCAGGTGCCATAACGTCTGCACCGTTGGCGATGTGTGGCACCGCCCCCATATCGACGACGAGGAACCTCCTTTCAACCCCCGTGCGGAGGAAGCCCCTCAGCGTAGGGAAGGCTTCGCCGGAGACGAGGAAGATGACGGGCTCCCCGTCGGAGAGGATCACAGGCGTCTTGTCCACCGACGCCTCCTCTAGGTTTCCTGCCAGTAGCGTCTCGACCTGGGTCTCAGAGAGAACATCGACCAAGGATTCGGCCAGCTTCCTCCTCTGTTTGGGTGAGAGGGGGTGGCGGCGCACAATCTTCACAGCTAACACGTCCCTCGATTATATTTAAATATCGTCCAGGACGGTTGTACCTCGGGACTCCGCGATGGAGCAGAAACCTATGGACGTGCTGGACTCTTCCCTGGATCAAGTGGTTCTAATCAAACTGCGAGGAGGAAGGGAGTTCAGGGGAATACTGCGAGGGTACGACATACACATGAATCTCATCCTCGACGACGCCGAAGAGGTAAACAAGGACAATCCTCTAAGCTTCGAAACAGCGATAATAAGGGGAGACAACGTAGTCTTCATTTCTCCAAGCGAAACTAGGTGATGGCTTGACAAAGGGCACTCCTTCGTTCGGAAAGAGAAACAAGGTCGTTCACGTCATCTGTAGGAGATGCGGGAGACACGCGTACCACGTATCGAGGAAGGTATGTGCCGCCTGCGGCTTCGGAAAAACGTCGAAGAGACGGTCCTACAACTGGCATCTCTGGTCTAGGTGACCCGGGAACATTTTAAAGCCTCTTCTGGGGAACAATCAATAGTGGGCCGGTAGATCAGCTGGTAGATCGTCGTCTTGGCAAGGCGAAAGCCCCAAGGTGGCGAAGGCCGCGGGTCAGGCTTGGAGTTCCAGCCTGCGCGAATTCAAATCCCGCCCGGTCCACTTCTCTTCTAGCCGGCCAACAAGACTGCAGCACGGTTCCCCTACCGGATTCTGATCCGTAGCTCGAACAGGACCACAAGGATTGAAGACGCCTTAGACCAGAACCCGGTTCGAAATTCGGCAATCACTATCATCTCAGCGCCGGAGGGCAAAACGAATTGTGCTGGTTGGCCGCAACACCAGAAAACTTTATAAGCTTGCCGTGTCTTTTGCAGTCGGGTCACCTGAGCGGTAATTCAACCCCTAACCCCCAAAAGAACCCCCTATTTCCCCGAATTGTGCTTCTTCTTTTGGCCGCTTGGGTGGCCCCTGATGGTTATGGGTGAGAGTTCAACCTCCTAGCGACAGGTTGTTTCCCGGATCAACCGCGAGAAAGATAAGCCTGGGTGCGGAGCGTCATCGGTGGTCCATCCGAAAGCTTGCGGGAACCATAGCACTTGGATACAAGCGTCAGCGATTGGGCTCCTGTCCCTCTCGGCCCTATCAATCGAGATCACACTTACGACCCTGCTTTCGGTGGTGGAATGGTACCACTTCGCATTCATGGTCGTGAGCATAGCTCTCTTCGGCTACGCGGCGGCCGGGGTCCTCCTGAGCTTGAGGCCTAGCCTGAGAGAGCGCTCCGTTATCCCATCCGTCTCTGCGGCAATGGCTGGCGTCAGCTACATTGTGTCGATCTACTTTCTGCCATTCCTGAGGTTCGACCCGATTCTTGCCAGCGTGAAACCAATCCATGCCTGGGTCATACTGGCCCAGTACGTCGTGATCGGGCTGCCGTTCTTCTGGACCGGCATGTGTATCGCGACGCTTCTTACAAGGAGCCCGGACCGCGCCAATTCGCTCTACTTCGGCGACCTGACGGGAGCAGCAATGGGGTGCCTCCTCGCGCTCGTCATGATTCCACTGGGAGGCCCCCGTCTTCCAATCGTTGCGGCGGCCTCATCTTCACTCTTCTCGTGCTTCCTCCTTCTCCCCAGACCAGAAGCTTCTCGGAGTAGATACTTGGCCTTCGGGGTCTTGGCAGCGTGCCTCCTCACAGCATCGATGATGGTGGACGTCGATCTTGACGTCTCTCCATACAAGTCCCTAAGCTTGATCCTGAGAGAACCGGGTTCAGAGCGCATATGGACAGACTGGAGCTCCCTCTCAAGGATAGATGCGGTGAAGAGCTCGATGATACGGTTCGCCCCCGGCCTCCCCTTTGACCAGCCTGCAACAATACCCGAACAGATCGGCTTGACGGTGGACGGCGATGACCTGGATCCCATAACGAGGTTCAATGCTGACTTCTCGACCCTGTCTTTCATGAAGAGGCTTCCGCTTGCCGTTCCGTACGAGATTCAGCGCCGCGAAAGGGTGCTCGTCATCGACGGGGGCGGCGGATTCGACGTCCTAGCCGGACTGGTGTTGGGAGCCTCCGAGATCTTTGTCACGGAGAAGAATCCAGGGATGGTAAAGGCGGTGAAGAAGGTCTTCGCAGACTTCTCGGGCAATCTGTACTCGCATCCATCCGTGGAGATACATGTAACGGACGCGAGGAGTTTTCTCTCCAGATCGAGGGATAGGTTCGACCTGATAGACCTTTCCCTGAAGAAAAGCCAGGCAGCCGTTTCGACAGGCTTCTACAGCCTGTCGGAGAACTATCTCCTAACGGTCGAGGCTTTCCGGGGTCTGATAGCGCATCTTAGCGACAGCGGCTTCCTCATCGCGACACGTTGGTTGGCCCCGCCGCCTAGGGAGATTCCGAGGATTCTCTGCCTCGCCGTGACCGCGCTGGAGACAGAGGGAGTAAAGGATTCCTGGAGGAACATCGCGTGCTTCCGGAGCTACATGACGGTGACCCTTATGGTAAAGAGGAGCCCCCTCGAGGACTGGGAGATAGAGAGGCTGAAGCAGATCTGTGAACAGAGAAGGTTCGATCTTGTGTACTATCCCGGCATCAGCAGGAATGAGACAAACCGTTTCAACCTCCTAGACAGACCGAGGTACTACGAGATCTTCACTGAGATAGTAAATCGCAGCCGAAGAGACCGGTTCCTCCGGCTCTATCCCTTCGACCTAAGCCCTCCGAGCGACGAGAAACCCTTCTTCTTCGACTTCATGAAATGGTCCAGAATCGGCGACCTGAAGGAGAGCCTTGGGCCTCGGTGGAATCCGTACCTCCAAGGGGGACTGTTGCTGCTCGCAATCCTCATACAGTCCACGATTCTCTCGGTTCTGGCGTTGGGAGTCCCAATGGGTCTGCTACGGAGAGGGAGGGAAGGATACATTGGGATGAGGTACCTGGCGTACTTCCTATTG
>CAYWSC010000207.1:0-4097 GCA_964460695.1 Hadarchaeota archaeon (SeqCode) | reverse complement strand
AGATACCGAAATGTGTCGTCACAGCGGGACTCGAAAGGCAATACCTTTTCAAATCCCCGCCTCTTGGGCTCTTCTTGCCGGCTGAAGGGGGCTTTAGATCGTTGATGGAAGATGCGGCAATGCTTGCTCCAACGATATTTATGACCATCGGCCTTCTGACGCTTGTCATGGCACACAACGCAGCGGCAGGCACTGCCAACAACGTCCTGATCCTCTACGTGTCAACGAATGGAAACGACTCTTGGTCTGGAAGAATGCCGGACCCTGCACCAGACGGATCCGACGGGCCCTTTGCAACCATAGCGAGGGCGCAGGCAGAGGTTCGCAAACTGAGACAGCTGGGCAACCGCCCTGTGACTGTCTTCATAAGGGGAGGGCTCTACGAACTTGAGGAGCCACTGATCTTCACGCCGGATGATGGTGGAGACGAGGACTGTCCGGTGACTTATGCTGCCTACCCCGGCGAGAAGCCGGTCATATCGGGCGGCACGAAGATCAGCGGCTGGACCAAGGGGGAGGGATCAATTTGGCAGACCCGCATTTCCGCGGTCGAAAATGGCTCGTGGTACTTTCACCAGCTCTTCGCAGACGGACAGAGACAGATCCGGGCTAGAACGCCAAACGAGGGATATCTTCACATCGCTGGTACCCTTCGGCCTCTACTAGACAGGGAAAAGGCTAGACGAGATAGAGAGTACAAGATAGGATTCCGGTACAGGGAGGGCGACCTTGACGGCCTGTCCAACCTGGAGGATATCAACATCTTTCTCTACCACTCGTGGACTTGCTCGCTCCACTGGATCGAGTCGCTCGACAGATCCAACAGGACGGTGAGGTTCACAAATCCATGCGCGTGGCCCGTCGGCTATTGGGATCCGGAGGAGCGTTACCACCTTGAGAACTTTCTCGAAGCCCTTGATTCCCCGGGCGAGTGGTATCTAGACAGGCGGACCGGCATCCTCTACTTCTGGCCTCCGGACGGTCAAGATCCAAACCACATGGAGATTGTCGCTCCCAGGCTGCGCCACCTTCTTTTGATCCAGGGGAAAGCCGGCGAGGATGGAGTAGTTCAGAACTTGCATTTCAGAGGGCTTTCCTTCATGCATGCCGACTGGCATGTGGAGAAGGACCAGATGGCCGACGGGCAGGCCGCAACCTTCCTATCGGCCGCCATCGTGGTCACTGGAGCCCGAAACTGCTCCTTTGAGGACTGCGAGGTGGCACATGTCGGCGAATACGGGATCATTCTGGGCGAGGGATGCAAGGGAAACCTCATCACAAGGTGCGAGATTCACGATCTGGGAGGCGGAGGAATAAGGATAGGACAGACTATCCTGCCGGATCATACGGAGAGACAGACCGACCACAACACAGTAGATAACTGCTTCATCCACGACGGCGGCCACGTCTTCAGAGCAGGCATTGGAATCTGGATCGGGAAGAGCAGCTACAACACCGTCTCGCACAACGAGATCTGTGACTTCTACTACTCTGGCGTCTCGGTTGGGTGGAGCTGGGGATACGCTCCAAGCTCAGCCCACCACAACGTCATCGAGTACAACCACATCCACAACCTAGGGAAGGGTGTGCTGAGCGACATGGGGGGCATCTACACGCTCGGAGTCTCGCCTGGAACAGTCGAGCGTTTCAACTTGATCCACGACGTCTACTCGTACAGCTACGGCGGCTGGGGCCTCTACACCGACGAGGGAAGCTCGTACATCCTCCTCGAGGGGAACATAGTCTACAACACGAAGAGCGGAAGCTTCCACCAGCATTACGGAAGGGAGAACTTGCTCCGAAACAACATCCTTGGTCCAGCCCTCGAGGCCACAATCATAAGGTCGAGGGAGGAGGACCACATATCCTTCACCATGGAGTACAACATCATTTTCACCTCGAACGGCCGCATCCTAGGCGGCTCCTGGAAAAACGGCAACTATAGGATGGACTACAATCTCTACTGGGACACCTGTAACGTTCTCGGCGACGACATGGACTTCGGGGGAATCGGCTTTGGAAGCTGGCAGAAGAGGGGAAAAGACACCCACTCTGTCGTTGCAGATCCGCTGTTCGCCGACTGGCAGTCACACGACTACACGCTGGACGAGGCATCGCCCTCCCTGAAACTCGGCTTCAACCCACCGCCAATGGAATCGATCGGACTCTACGGAGATAAGGAGTGGGTGGACGCCCCAAAGAAAATCCAACGCTCCCCGATGCCTGAATTTCAAGCCCCGCCTCTCGTCCAGGATGGCCCCACATGGCATCCTTCCACTCTTTCAGAGCTTCCGAGGTGGCTGATCAAGTATGACTCGACGAGTGGCCGCATCCCTTCCGAGTCGCCCCAGTGCACGCTGGTCTGGCACATCAACTGCAGAGATCTTCCCTCGGCCAGACCAGCGGGATCCGAGGTAGATGGAAGTGACTGCCTCACGCCAATGAAGAGGGGCCTGGATGGCCTTTGGTACGCCGTGATTCCACCCCAAGACGCCGGTGCCCTTTGCTTCAGGTTCAAGAACGGTTTTTCCGGCGAAGTGTGGGACGACAACGACGGGAAAAACTGGTGGGTCGTCTCGGACTCTTACCTTGAGGGTCTCGTCGGTGAGCTGCAGAGAGTCATTGAAGGTGGAACCAAGTACGGGGCAGACATGTCTCGATTCGAAGAGTTCCTAGAAAGGGCCAGGACTCTGCGTTTAGAGGGTATGCCCGGAAGCGCTATGAACCAGCTGTGCGAAGCTCTTCCACAGGCCGGCCTCGTCTACGCTCAGTGCCTGCTCAACAACACCTCGGAAAGGGTCGAAGCCCTGAGGGGTCGAGCGATAGATCTCAGCCTCGACGACAGACTCCTGTCCCTGGCTAGAATGATGATCGAAAAGGAACGATACAAGTCAGCAGAGGAGTATTGTACGAGCGTGCTCAGGCGCATCTCAAGATACGAGAAGGAGCTGTCTGGCGGATCCGGATCCATGCTGGTGCTCTTCGCGCTGCTCCTCGCCAGCATGGCGAGGCCAAGGTCCTAGCTGGACGGTTTCACGTCGGCTGGACGTCGTTCACCCTGATGCGGCATGGCTCCACGCTATTCGGGAAGAACCATCGCTACCCGGCACCGCCACCTAGCAGTCTGCGTAAAGCTCTCTCCGAACGTCTTCGGCCAGTCCGGAACTGAGTTGATCTTCGAATCCAGAATTGCGCCTGCTCGGCCCCCCGCTCCGTCTCAAGAACTACCAGAAACAATGGAGAACGATCAAGGACGATCGTTACTCGTATTCGGGCATCTTGGAAACAAAACGAACGCTAGAAACCGAGTAATCCTTTTTATTTCCAATTCTCCAGAATTTGTTTCAGAAATTTGAGGTGGTCTGGCTTGAGGAAAAGGATAGGTGTCTTGTCTTTCGCACTGTTGGTGTGCCTGAACATGTTTGTCTCGGCGGTGACTGCGTCAGAAGGAGGCAATCAGACGAACGCAACGGGCGCGAGCCATGCCATCCACCGAAACGAGAGCGCTGTGACCAGTGAGGCGAAAGATCTGCCGCTGGGAAAGGAGATCAGCGTCGTAGCTGCCAGCCTGCTAACGCAAAATAGGGAGATTGCCAAGGAGTACATATTCAGATTCAAGGCCGCCAGGGCAGAGACTAGTGAGGGGAGACTGAGACTCATACAGTCCATACAAGAGGAGATCCAAGCCAGCTACCAGACGCTGGTAGAGGAGAGGAGGAAACTCATCGAGGACCACAACGAGGGACTAATAGATGATGCGTCATTTGTGGCCGAGATGCGCAAGCTGGCCTCGAAGGTAAGGGCCTACAATGGTACGATAGGCGCCATTGGAAAGGAGATAGCCGCTCTTAACAAGGAGCTTGCGGGGAGGCTAAAGGAGTTGGCCAAGGAAAGAGTCGAAGCCCACAAGGCTCTCATGGAGGAGTTTAGATCTGAGCACAGCGTAGCAGTGCGCCAGATCCGCTCCGCTGGCTACAAGGCTGACGACGAAGCCGGCCATGCAAGCCACGGGCAAGGATCATCGAAGCGAGGGAACTCACCGTCAAACCAGACAAAACCAGCACAAGCAAACCAGACAAAACCAGCACAAGCAAACC
>CAYWSC010000206.1:0-4108 GCA_964460695.1 Hadarchaeota archaeon (SeqCode) | reverse complement strand
CATCCCATGCGATCGGGGGCCGGGCCAAAGAAGGGGCTGGAATACTAGGTGGTTTGATGCGCTCCTCGGCCCTGCTCGCCATGGCCCTTTGTCTTCTGGCTCTGACCTGGGTAGAGGGGAGGACGGATCCCGCCACGGGGAAGTGCCGGGTCCTCTATGTAGGCCAGTGGCCCTATGTAGGCCGGCCTCAGTACCTGATTGAAGACCCCTTGCTCGAGACCTCTGTGATACCGTATCACGACTTCGGTGCTCAGCTCGACCAGATAAGGCGCTACATGCATCTGAGGTATCCGAGAAGCTATGGACATCTTGTCAAGAACTACGACCTGGTGTTCTTCTCGAACATACAGCACTTGGCCTTCACCCCAGCTCAGCTCAAGATGGTGTCCGATGGCGTCGTGAAGGAGGGCATCGGGTTCATCATGACGGGCGGACACACTAGCTTTGGCGGGACAGAGAACTGGTACCCGACCTGGAGGACAACCTCTGTATACTCCATCCTGCCGGTGGATCCGATCGACGGCATCTACCTCAGGCCCGTGGTCTTCAAGCTGCTTGTCACCGACCCTGGGAACGAGCTTATGAAGAGCCTGCCCTGGGACAAGATTCCACTCTTCACCTACACGTTGAACGAGGCAACCGTGAAACAGGGATCCCACGAGCTGGCGAGAACGGATCTGAAGGAGGGCTGGCCAGTGCTAGCCTACGGCGACATAGGAGAAGGAAGGAGCATAGCGTTTATGACCCCCATCAACGTGGTTGACAACAAGAATCTGAAGGACTGGGGATTCTTCGATGACATGTGCGCAAACATGGTGTACTACGGATGCAGGATCAAGCTGCCGGAAGACCCCATAAGGATCCATGAGCTTCGCAGGATGTTCAGATCGTACTACGATCAGAGGCTCCTCTACTTGTCGGTGGTGGACTTCGCCGACAAGTTCGGGGCAAACACCCAATCGCTCGAGAAGAAGCTGAAGCAGATAGACTCGATCAAGGCCGAGTCGTACCGAGCCTACATCGAGCAGGACTTCGAATCCTCTTCAAGGCTGATGAAGCAAGCTATCGACGAGCTCAGGGAGGGCCAAGGCGACGCAGTCAGGCTCAAGAGAAGGGCAATGCTCTGGATCTACATAGTGGAGTGGCTGGTGGTCACCGCGACGCTGATGGTGACTGGCTCGATCCTCTGGGCGGTGATGGTGAGGAGAAGGCTATACAGGGAGATGGCTACGACGAGGTGGAACAGCCGCTAGGACTGCCCGAACCTAACAACCCTTCGGAATAGGCGTGCGAGCTTTCCTCGCTCCTGTCGGCTGGGCGGGCCGAGAAGCCTCCCCTGCTCTATGGCGCGGATTGTCCGCCGGTACTCCCTATCCAGCCAGGTGTCTTGTTGGCGGGATGCTAGTCGCGATGCAGCCTCCCTTTCAAACCTCTCCACGGCCGAGATGATGAAGGAGAGGGCCTTGGCGCGCTGGCCGATCGTCAGCAGTACCTCTAGGTATTCCAGATCGACCTTGGTAAATAGCCGGCCCCGCGGCTCTTCAACGATGTTAGAGGTTGCCCTCTCGTACGCCCTGTCGATGAGACGTGCGGCCTCCTCAGCGTATCCCATGGAGGCAAGTGACTCGAGGTACTCTCTGTCAAAGGGAGATATGAACCCTGTGGTTGATTTGCTCTGTAGGGGCCAGACTGGTATGTCGGCTAGGCGAGCGCCGTGATCCTCGGCGATACGTGGCCTTGCCTGTATGACCAGGGTATCCATCTCACCCCTCTACATCTGCCTATTTGGAGCCGAACCTTATAATGGGGGCAAACTTCGGTTTTTCGATGCGAACGAACTCTTTCGATTGGGACCCTAATCGATCCCTGCAGCAGCCTTTCTGTCAGTTCGCTCATGCGAGGGCAGCTGAGCCAGCAGGATCAAAAGGTTTTGATTACTACTGATAGGCCGCCCGGAGGGCGAGCTGGCCTCGTGGGCAGATGTCCGATTTATCAAGAGCACCCAGCATCGATGGGGCTGATCGTCGCCTTGACGCCGCGGGAGAGGCTCTTGCAGACCTTCTCGTTCGACCAGCCAGATAGGCCCTTCCGGTGGGAGTGCATAGCATACTGGCAGCAGACCTTGGAGAGGTGGAGGAGGGAGGGGCTTGTCGGTCACCCAGACAAGCTGTTCGAGATGGATCCACAGATATCCTTCCTCACCTTCCACTCAGTGTTTCCTATCCACACGGGCTTTACACAGAACCCCTATCTTCCCCCATTCGAGACGATCGTAGTCGAAGAGGGCCCGGGCTGGCGGATCGTCCGCGGCTCAGATGGCATACTGAGAAGAGAGGTCAAAGACGGATCCTCGATGCCGCAGTGGCTCAAGTTCCCGGTGGAGAACCGGGAGGACTACGAGCAGATCAAGGAGAGGCTGGACCCAGACGATCCAGAGCGCTTCCCCGACGAGTGGGAGGAGAAGGCCTCCTCGTACGCAGAGAGAGACATCCCCATATCGATGCCTCTATGCGGCTTCTACGGTCATCTAAGGAACCTATTCGGCACGAAGAGGGTGCCGTACTTCATGTACAGGGAGCCTGCCTTTGTGAGGGACATCTTGAAGTACTGGACGTGGTTCAACGAGAAGGTCCTGACGAGGGTTGCCGAGCACCTGGACCTAGACTACCTCCTAATCTGGGAGGATATGTGCGGCAGGTCCGGCCCCCTGATATCACCCCAGTTGTTCGAGAGGTACATCTACCCCTGCTACAGGTCTCTCTGCTCTCATGCCCGCAGACTTGGCATCAAGAACGTATGCGTGGACACGGATGGGAACACCTACACCCTGATCCCCCTCTTCATGAAGGCGGGGATAAACGGAATGATCCCCTTCGAGGTTCAGGCAGGAAACGACATCGTCAGGATCAGGGAGATGTATCCAAGGCTAGTCATAATGGGAGGCCTTGACAAACTGGCCCTCACCAGGACAAAGGCGGATATAGATAGCGAGCTGGAGACTAAGGTTCCGACGGTTTTGGAGACGGGTGGCTTCATACCCAGCCTTGACCACGCCGCTCCGCCCGACATCCCCTTCGAGAACTTCTGCTACTACATGAAGAGGATTAGGGAGATCGAGGCTAGATTCTCGTAGGGCCAGCCTTCGGCCGGGAAACAGTTAAACCGATACGTATGACCAGGTGTCGGTGGAGCCATGGAGACGCCTATCCTGATGATAATCGGGACCATCTTCCTCATGGAGCTGGGAGACAAGACGCAGCTAGCCACAGTTGCATTCGCCAGCCAGCACAACGCCCTCTGGGTGTACGTCGGGGTCGTACTCGGGCTGGCGCTATGCACCGTGCTGTCCGTCCTTATCGGCGGCGCCATCGAGAGGTACGTCCCCAAGGAGTACCTAAGGTACGTGGTTGGGTCGATCTTCCTGATAACCGGGGTGTGGACGCTGCTGTCTCACTAGCGAGTCCTTGTCAGCATCTAGGAGGCCTCGGCCAGCTGTCGCCTGAGCTCCTCTTCGAAGATGGAGTAGGCGTCTTCGCCATAGAGGCAGAGCACCACGCGCTCAAGCTTCGATCCCTTCTTAAGGTACTCGATGGCCGTGGATATCATGATCTTAGCGCACCTATCCATGGGAAAGCCGAATATGCCTGTGGATATTGCTGGGAGGGCCACGCCCCTGAGTCCTTTCGACTCGGCCAGCCGTAGCGAGTTGAGAGTGGCGTTTCTAAGCTTCTGGTCTTCGTCTCCCTCGCCCATCCTCGGCCCAACCGCGTGGATGACGTACCGTGCTTTGAGCCGACCGCCCGTTGTCATGACGGCCCCGCCCACGGGGCAGTAGCCAATCTTGTCGCACTCTCTCTGGATCTCTTCTCCACCCTTCCGCCTTATAGCTCCTGCCACACCTCCGCCCATCTTCAGGCGAGAGTTAGCTGCGTTCACAATGGCGTCTATGTCAAGCTCCGTGATGTCGCCCTTGACGAGCTGTAGGATCGAGTTGCCGATCTTTGCCTCCATGTGAATAGGTAGACGGAGGGCCTAATCATTATTTCCCCAGCGCTGCTGGCTTGAGCAACTGTCACCGCCTCTAGACAAACCTCGTGGTCTTGACCTC
>CAYWSC010000205.1:0-4111 GCA_964460695.1 Hadarchaeota archaeon (SeqCode) | reverse complement strand
CGTACCTGTACAGGCGCCCCTCTCTTGCCCTCAGGCTCAGAAGGGACATCCCGAAGCAGCTGCCTTTGCCTATCTGTGTGTACACGCCGTCCAGGAACAGAGTGGCAATTGGATCCGGCACGCATCCCTCAATTCCTCCGATGACCTCGAGAACGGCGGCGGCTGGGGATATGAGGGAGAGCCAGTCTGGAACCTCCTCCTCCAGGCAGAAATCGTCCTCTCCGTAATAGTCTATCGCCAGCTGAGGGTCAAGCCACGGGGTCTGGAAGTTTTGGAATCTGAAGCCGTGGACCGCACGGTAGGCAGACCTGTAGATGACGATAGGGCCGCCCATCGAGACCGTTTGGCCTCCCCTGGTGGTGACCTCGATGCGGTAGGATCCCTCGATCCTGCCGTCCCTGCACAGGAGCGGCTTGTCAGGGGGGAAGATCTCGCTTCTAGATACGGGGCGGTACCCTTGTAGCATGCCGCCCCTCTCGCCGACGACGGGGTGGTCCCTGATCTCAAAGGAGCCATCCTCATATCTTATCTCGAGGGAGACCCTGACATGGGCCGCTACGTCTCTCAGCCTGTTTTCCTTGCCTTCCAGAAGGAGTCGGTACTCGCCGTACAGTCCCTTTATCCCTAATACCATGGAGAGGGGTGATATGCCCTGCCGGAACCAGTACTCGTTCACCAGGCCCACCATCCAAGTCCCACCCACGATCAGGTTGGTCTCGTTGATGTACGCGCACCATGGCACATCTGGGTACAGGTCCTCGAAGCTATCTAGATTCGGAGCGAGCACGTATAGGGTGAAGCAGCGGTCGTATCTATTTCCAAGCGCGTCCGTGACCTCGAAGCTTAGGGTGTACTCTTCCGCATCCTCCTCGGAGGGCGTCCCTGAGATCGCCCCTCCCTCTACGCTTGCCCAGGAGGGATAGTTCGTGTAGCTAACGGTGTAGGGCGGGATCCCTCCGTAGAGGGTCCTTGTCACATTGAACTCGAAGGGCTCGCCGGCCGCCGTTATGACGTAGTACTCGTCCCCTGGCCAGGGCCACCGCATCCCGAGGTGTATGGTCTCGCTGCCCACCGGCAGGAGGCATGTTTTCTCGGCCGACAGCCCCATCGAGTCTGTGGCTGTGAATTTCACGCTGTAGGTCCCAGGCGTGGAGGGGGAGCCGCTTAGAACCATGTCAGAGCGCTCTATCCCCTCAGGCAGGCCTTGGACCGTCACCGTGTAGGGTGGAGATCCTCCGAGCACGTCGAATCTATACTCGTAGCTCCTTCCCGTGAACGCCAATGGGAGGGGGTTGTCGGCCACTATGGTTAGCCTGTCCGTGGGTGTGGAAGTCCAGTACGGTTCTGGCGACGAGGCGTCTCCGTAGTAGTCGGGGAAGCCCGGCGGAGTGCCAGGGATCCGGGGGACGGATTGGCCTAGGTCTATGAGTTCGTCTGTCCTTCCGCTTGCCACGTCTACCAGCCATAGGCTGTAGGCAAATCCCACGTGGTCTAGCTCCATCACCTTTACTCCTTCGTACACGATCTTGGATCCGTCTGGGGACCAGCTGGGGTGCATCTCGTAGTCAAATCCGGGCGGAGGATACTCCGTGACCAGTTTGGACTCGCCGGTTTCCACGTCTACAACCCGGATCCTGAAAAGCCCCTTGTAGGGCTGGCCAGGGATCCCGGTTCCGGTCCTCCTCTCGGTGAAGGCGATCTTGGATCCATCTGGGGACCAGGCCGGATTTACTCCCTCGGGGTCTATCTCGACGGTCGGGGACGTCTCCAGGCATGCCTCGGCCCATATGGCCCAGTCCCTCGCCGAGCTAGGGCCAGCGTCGACGGTAAGTACGAACCGGCCGGTCTTACCGGACAGGGAATCCAGGCTCTTGACTATGAGGTCGAGGTGGCCGTCGTAGGACGCCTCATGTCTTAGGATCGTGTAGCGCGTCTGGGCCTGGTCGACGAACTCGACCTTGAATGTGACACCATCCGTTCCGAACGCGCCCTTGAGAAAGCCCACCCTGACCTTGAGCTGCGTCCCCGGCTGTAGGGTGAAGCCTGCGTTGAGGGATGTACCCGTCTGTTTGGGGTAGATGCCCTGTATGTATCCGTTGTCGACCCACTGGGGGTGGGTTTGGAGGACTTTCTGCCACTGCGAGCCGTCTTCCAGGACGGCGTCTATGCGATACAGCGCGAAGCCGCGGCTGTCCGTGTCGCTTCCGGGAAAGGGAAGGGCTCCAGCGCCGCTTCTCCATCCTGCCTGGGACGCGCGGCCTACGAAGTCGTATATCTGCTGGCTACGCCTCTCCTCATACATCTCGAGTAGAGTCGGCTCCGAGGTCCCGGAGAGGTCGAGGGTATATATCCTGAACTTTCCGTCCCCGCCCCTGTTGGACGAGAAGGCTATCTTCGTGCCGTCCGGCGAGAAGGATGGGTCAATGTCGACGTAGCCCTCGGTGAGGTAGGTCTCCCTACCCGTGGTGAGGTCTTTCAGGACCAGTGAGTAGGTTCTACCCCCGTCCCTGGAGCGCGAGAACACGACCTTGAAACCGTCCGGCGAGAGATCTGGGCACAGATCGATCCAGCTGTTCTGGGTGATCCTGATAGGAGTGCCCGAAGCGGTCAGGAATGCCTCTATCTCGGATTCGGTATAGTCTGGGGACGGGCTGAACCAGGGGGATCCCCCACCTTCGAACCTCTTCACGGGCAGGATGGCGTAGGCTACTAGGCCTCCGTCGCTGGAGGCCGAGGGCATGAACTCCGCCTCTTCCTCCAGGTCGACCAGCTTCATGTGGGCTGCCGTCTCGGTGACGACCCCGATATAGGTCTTGTAGTGGTCCAGGCCTCCCGCAGGCGCATACACGGACGAGTTCGAGAAGAGTATCTGCCCAGAGGCGGCGTCGCCCTCGGCTAGAAAGAGGACTTGGCAGGCCCCTATGATGAGACCGAGAGAGATGACACGGAGGCATGAAGCCCGGGGCGGGACCTTATCCGTGGGCCTTCCCCCTTCTCGTCTAGGCAGGCGATGGCGGCTCTTAAACTTTGCTTCGTCCGGTTTCTGATCCTTTCCGATCCTTGGTACACGTTGTCTAGCTTGCCTGATCGGTGCGGGCCGCCAGAGGTGGAAGCGATTCGTAGTGGGGCGAAGCAGTCTCGGCAGCTTTTTGGCGTCTTCGGAGACAGTTCGGAGGGCACCGGGACTCGAGGGACACAGGTTGGCATCTGGCCGTCTACTTTTCTGTGTGTCCATCCTGAACCATTCTGGGTGGGAATCAGAACTGCTTCGTCGTAGGTCTGCGTTCCTCGGTGGGCAAGTAGATCTTTTCGGCTCGGCGCCCAAGTTGAGGTGGAAGGCCCGGAGAGAACGCTCGACGCTTGTGAGACGAGCTAGAGGACGCGGGGATGAGCTTGGCTACGCGGCTCCTGAGCGATGGTGGTACGTGGCGGCGTCGTGGAACTTGGTGTCTTGCGGCCCCTCCTTGCCCGTTCGCTGTGCAGGGGCAACTGGCCTCAACCTATTTGGCACGCCCACATCGACTGTGTGGACCTCGTTATCGGTGATTTACGGTAGGTGAACCCAGATCATGGCTGGAGCGGTCAGCCTGGCGTCGCGGTCTGCAAAGTAGCTAGGCAGCCTATGCCGCAAAAGGCAAAGCCTATGCTGTGCAGCTGAACGTCGGACTGCCAAGCGCTCGGTAGAACGATCTTTGCTGATGTGGTGTTGCCTTCGCTACGTCCAAGGAGACTGGGAGGCTTTTTTCACGACGAAGCGGCACACCTGAGATTCCGGTGTTACTATTCGCCGACATGTGAAAGAGTTCTCTGGGACAGGTCGAGAACTGCTAACACGTGGCAGCACAAGAGTTAAATGGTATAGCGTGGTATACCAGGGTAGTATGCCTTCAACCATTAAGCTCTCGCGAGAGACGAAGGAGATGATTCGGAGCCTCAAGAACAACCCGAGGGAGACATACGAGGACGTGATCCGAAGACTCATCGCGCAGACGGGTGCTGTTCTCTCGTCCCGGATGCTCGAGAAGGCGGTCTCCTACCTTGTCAGTCGGGGCGTCAAGAACATTGCCATGTTCGGTTCTCGGGCAAGGGGGGATTCAAAGGTCGGCAGCGA
>CAYWSC010000204.1:0-4160 GCA_964460695.1 Hadarchaeota archaeon (SeqCode) | reverse complement strand
CCTCACGCCGGGGGCTGGGAGGAGGCCGACCTGTTTGGCCAGGCCGACAGGTTCAACCTGCTGCTAGAAGTCGGGCAGGCAGGAGCCCATGAAGGAGAACTCCCCAAGGAGATGAGCTTCCTATCGGTAGATCCGCCAGACCTTCCAATAACGGCCTTCAAGAAGTGTGAGGACAGAGACTCGCTAATACTCAGGCTGTTCAACCCGAAGGAGCGAGCCGTCCAGGCCACGATAAGGACGTACAGGGAGATCAGGTTTGCCTACCTCACCAACCTGAACGAGGAGAGAAGACAAAAGCTTGAGCCCGAGGGCAGAACTCTCAGCTTCCCGGTGGGCAAGAAGAAGATAGTGACGGTCGAGATCGGTCTATAGAAAGCCGGCCGAAGTATTTATCTTCCCTCTCAACTTGGCGCCGCCATGGCTCTCGACGAGTGTACGAGGAAGGCTTACCTAGAGTTCTACGAGTACGACCGAGACTTCCCATACCTCTTGGAGGTCTCCGAGCCGAGGGACAGGGGTAGCTACCTCGAGTACGACGTCACCTTCGAGTCTGCCCATGACCAGCTAGTCCCGTCGGTCTATATAAGGCCGTCTGCCGATGGTCCCTACCCGGGCATTGTGTTTCTCCATGGACGTGGCGGAAACAAGAGGGACATCCTCTCTGTCGCCCCCCTCTTCGCATCCGCAGGCTACGCTGGAATAGCGATAGACTGCCAGTACCACGGGGACCGCAACCCTAGAGGAAAGAACATTTACTCTCAGTACTTCTACCAGGACCGCGACGCCGTGATTCAGACGGTCATAGATGCCAGGAGGGCCGTCGACTTCCTTCAGTCAAGAGACGAGGTCAGGTCGGACCGCATCGGCCTGGTAGGCGGCAGCATGGGTGGAATCATAGGAACCATCGTAGCGGCCGTCGAGAAGAGGATCGCAGCATCCGTCCTGCTGGTGGCCGGCGGGAACTGGAGTAGGATTGCCACGGTCAGCCAGCACGGCGACGCGGTGAACCTCAGGAGGGTCGGCGCAGACCTTCAAAAGCTGGGCGAGGTTCTCGCCTGCGTCGACCCGATAAACTTCGTTGACCTGATAAGCCCCCGGCCAGTTCTCTTCCAGCTTGGCAAGAATGACGACATAGTCCCCGCCGAGTGCGGAAGGGAGTTGTTCGAGGCAGCCAGGGAGCCCAAAGAGGTGGACTGGTACGACAGTGGCCACGGCCTCCCCATGGAGAAGGTCGTACCCAGGGTCATGGCATGGCTGGACTCCCACCTCAAGGGCTAGAGAAGCCCTAGACCTCTAGGCCTGCGGATGAGAGGATCGACTTCAACTCCTCCCTCTCCTCCTCGTCGAGGTCCCTCGTTGGGGGCCTGCACCTTCCCCCCTTGAGGCCGGCCAGATCCATGGCCGCCTTTATCACGTGGGCCTCCCCTCCCTTGCAGGCCGAGGTCTTTACTCTGAAGTCGTAGAAGGGCCAGTTCAGCCGCCTCAGCATCTCGAAGGCCTGCAGGTACTCCCCGTTCTCGAGCCTCTCCCAGAGGTCGAGCTCGTGGCGGGGCCAGAAGTTTGACTCGTGGCTTATGAAGCCTTTGGCGCCCAGGACGTGGCTTGCCAGGGGGGAGGCGGTGTTGTCTATCATGGGGACCTTGCCTGCAAACTCCCGCAGGCCCCGCTTGTACTCGTAGAAGGTTGGCGAGGACCACTTGACGCACTTTACGTTCCTGATCTCCAGTATCTTTGCCAGGAAGTCGACGGAGATGTTGAAGCCCTCCCAGTACGTGTTGTAGACCATGATGGGCAGGTCAACCGAGTCGGAGATGGTGGAGAAGAAGTCTAGGACATCCTCCTCCGTCGGGTGGTAGTAGTAGGGTGGAGAAACCTGTATCCCGTCGGCGCCTATCGACTCCGCGTGTCTTGCGAGCTCCAGGGCGACCCGGGGGTCGGTGTGTTGAACCCCTATGAACACGGGAGAGCTCCCCCTGGCCTCGTCCACAACGGCCTCTGCGACCAGCTTCCTCTCGTCCGTCGAGAGGGATGGAAACTCGCCTCCGGCACCCACGGCCAGCATCACGCCGGCCCTTTGTCCAAAGCCGGAGTCTATGAGATGCCGGACATTGCTTCTAACCCCGTCCAGGTCGAGGGTAAGATCGTCCTTGAAAATCGTCAAGATGGGTACGACGGGTCCGCGAATCTTCTCGACGCTGATCATCTAGATCGATGGGCCGACTGGGCTGGCACTGATAATTGTTTGCTGTCTTGTCCATGGTAGATGTCCCCCGCCTTGCACCGGTCACATTCAAAAAGGAGATGGGAGCCGTTGGACCGTTGAGCGACTCGCCAAGCAGCGAAGGATTGGAGACCTGTGCGGAATGCGGCAAGTCCCTGTTCAAGCCGTCTTACTGCAAGCTCTGCGGGAGGCCGTTCTGCTCCAAGCACGTGGCTCCCCAGAGCCACTCCTGTCCCCAGATGGTCAGGCGAGCCCGCAAAGGAAGCTCGAGGAGGCCTCTAGCCCTCGTCGGCCTCGGCCTGCTGGTAATCATCGCGGCGGCTCTAGGAATCCATCTTTCCCGCTCCGCCGGAAAGGCTGGGTGGAACGGGACAACGGTCTTCACGGATGTGACTCTCCAGGCCGGCGTCGGCGACACGGGATCCGGACACGGACTCGCCCTAGCAGACGTAGACGGCGACGGAGACATCGACATATACGTTGTCAACAAGAATGGGCCGAACGTGCTCTACAGGAATGATGGGAACGGAAGCTTCACCGATATCACTGAGATCTCGGGGGCCGGGGACTTCGGGCCGGGACATGGAGCTGTCTTCTTGGATTACGACAATGATGGAGACCTAGACCTCTACGTTGCGAACTGGGGTGGCAAGAACGCGCCGAACAGGCTCTACAGGAACGAGGGAAACGGCACCTTCACGGACGTGTCTGACCAATCCGGAATATCCAAGATGAGGGCGGGCGCGAGCCACGGCTGCATAGCCCTCGACTTCGATGCAGACGGGTTCTGCGACATATTCGCCTCGAGCGCCGAAGAGCCGCCCATCCTCCTCCACAACAATGGGGACGGCACATTCGAGGACTACTCCGAGAAGGCGGGTCTGAGGTCTTCACCGAGGCCTCACTTCCTATCCGCGGTCGACTTCGACGAGGATGGGGACTGTGACATCATGGTTTCCAACTCTGATCCAAGCGACGGAGACGCCGATGCGCCTAATCAGTTCTACGTCAACACTGGGAGAGGCACCTTCGTCGAGTTGGCTGAGAGGACCGGCCTACTCAAAGGCGATCTCCACGGCGCGTGTTTCGGCGACTTCAATGGGGACGGACACATTGACCTGCTCGCCCCTGATGCCGCGAGGGGATCCAGGATGAACTTTCTGTTGAACGACGGCCGTGGACGCTTCCACGACTCGACGCGGAGATCCAAGACATGGCACACACAGGCCAGAACCCACGGCATGGCCTGCGGAGATTTCGACAATGACGGGGATCTAGACGCCTTCCTCACCTCTAGGGACGGAAACCTGCTGTTCGCGAACGACGGGACAGGCGTGTTCGTAGAGGTGTCCGAAAAGACTGGACTGGCACAGCCCCACGGAGACACGAAGGCGGCCGCATTCTTCGACTACGACAACGACGGTGACCTCGACCTCTATGTAGTCGTCCACAACGGCATGAACCGGCTCTTCCGCAACGACGGGACGACCGGCAACTGGCTGGCGGTGAAGCTCCTCGGTACACGGAGCAATAGAGATGGGATAGGGGCAAGGATAGAGGTTCGGACAGGTAGCGGGCTACAGGTCAGGGAGGTTATCGGCGGGAAGGGGCACATGCAGGATCCCCTGGTTCAGTTCTTCGGATTGGGGCAAGCGTCGGCCGCAGAATCCGTGACGATCAGGTGGCCCAGCGGAAGGGTGCAGACCCTTCGAAGCGTCGAGGCGAACCAAGTCTTAGTGGTTGAGGAGAAAGCCTAGCGGGGGTGATGCCTGAAATGACCGGCAAAATGAGGGCCGCTGTTGCCCTTGGTGCAGGTGTTCTAGAGACCAGGACGCTGCCGAGGCCAACGGCGGGCGATGGCCTCCTACTAAGGGTGACCTACTGCGGCGTCTGCGGCAGCGACAGGCGCCAAGTCTTGACGATTCGCAAAGGCAGCGAA
>CAYWSC010000203.1:0-4223 GCA_964460695.1 Hadarchaeota archaeon (SeqCode) | reverse complement strand
TCGGCCAGGTTGTAGACGGTCTGAACCGACATACCTACAATTGTAGGGACAGAGAGCCTGACGATAGCCCTCTTCGGATCCCCGAGAAGGGTGCGGACTCCCTCCGTCTCGCCAAAGCTGCTCTCACCTTCGTCAGCTTTCAATGCAGCCGCCCGGGTGAGCCCATTTGAAAATCTCTTGGACCCAACCTAGATCCTGCACCTAGAACGTACTCCAGAAAGAATTATCAGCCGCCAGCGGCCAGGCTACTATCGGCGGTCGGCCCGGTGAGCAGATGGATATCTCAGAGTTGCTCAGGATGTACAGAGACGGAAAGATATCCGAGGACGAGGTTGTCAAGAGGCTCAGAATCGACCATCTTGAGATCCTCGAGAACAGGATTCGATACGACCTGTCGAGGGAGGCAAGATCGGGCTTCCCTGAGGCCGTCCTCGGACTCAGCAAGACCCCAGAGGACATAGCGAAAATCGTGAGGAGCGTTCTATCCAAGCGGAACAAGATCTTCGTTACAAAGCTCGAACCCGTGAAGATGGACAGGCTCAAAGAACTCCTAGAGGAGGAGTCCCTTCCAGGGCTACGCCTCTCGTACCACGAGACGGCCAACCTCCTAGTTGCCTCTACGAGCCCGAGCCGACCAAGAAAGATATGCACCGTCGGCATAATCGCAGCTGGAACCTCGGATACACCCATCGCAGAAGAGGCGCGTGTGGTCTGCGACGAGTGTGGCCTTGAAACCGTGACCGCGTACGACGTGGGAGTCGCCGGACTCCACAGGCTATTCTCCCCCCTCACCGAGATGCTGCAAAGCGACGTCGACGTGGTGATAGTTGTCGCGGGGATGGAAGGCGCCCTGCCCTCGGTTGTGAAGGGGCTGGTTGATGTTCCCGTGATAGGTGTTCCAACATCTGTAGGCTACGGCTACAGGGGCGGCGAATCAGCCCTCATCGCTATGCTCAACTCCTGCGTCCCCGGACTCGTGATCACGAACATAGACAACGGTTTTGGAGCAGCGGCGGCTGCTTACCTGATTTGCTCCAGAATAGCTAAATACAGAAAGACCCCCTCAGCCAGCCCATGATAGAAAGAGCACTCGTGGTGGTCGCACACCCAGACGACATGGAGTTCCTCGCCGGCGGCACGGTGAGAAGGTGGATCGAGCAGGGCGCCAAAGTCTCCGAGGTAATCGTGACCAATGGGGACAAAGGCTCCCTGGAGATGGACTCCAAGTCCCTTGCAAGGGCGAGGAGAAGAGAGGCCCTGGACGCCGCCCGGGTCTTGGGCTTGGAAGGAGTCGAGTTCCTAGGCTACCCCGACGGCATGCTGGCGGACTACCCGGTCAACGAGGTCCGGCGCCGAATCATGGAGATCATACGGAGGCTCCAGCCGGACACCATCGTCACCTGGGATCCATTCGCCCCCTACGAAGATCACCCCGACCACCGCATAACCGGCAGGGCCGCGGCTGAGGCCGCCGCTTTTGCCGACATGCCGCTGTACCATCCCGAACAGGTCTCTGCCGCCGATAGTCTGGCACCCGTCCTGAGGAGGTTCTACATAGCAAAGCATCACAATCCGCCGACCAAGATCCTCGACATAACAGGGCAGATCGAGACGAAGCTAGAGGCACTTTCCTGCCACAAGACACAGCTCAGATCCACAGCCCTCGGCCTTATCAGATCCCTGGAGGCGCAGGGGGCAGAGGTCCCGGGTCTTGTAGCCGACGAGGAGAACTGGGAGAGACTGGTACTCGAGGCTGTGAAGGCCCACGACGCCGCCCTGGGCAAGAGGATAGGGGCTTCGTACGGGGAGGAATTCCACATAGTGGAGGAAGGTCCAGCCGGCCGGCTTCTCCGAGAAGCTCTCCAAGGCCGGACCGGGGAGTAGAGGTGGGTTTGAGCTGGATGGCTTCCAGACCCACCTCTCCATCACAGATCGACCTGCATATCCATGCGGGGCAGGAGAGGGAGAGCTCCCTTGAGGAGCTGATCCACTGGCTGGTTGCAAATCGGGTTACATTCCTTGGCCTACTGGACCACTCTGAACTCTACCAGCTGGGAGAAGTAGGGCTGAGAGCCAAGCTCGGCCGCCTCGTCTACCGTAGCTCGAGGGAAGGATTAGAGTCCTTCTTCTCGAGCATAGAAGAAGCAAGACGGCTTCATTCCCAAGAGGCGTTCATCTTCAAGGGTCTCGAGCTCCCCGAGTGGGACCTTCCCTACATTCAGCCGACCTTCGTCGCTTCCGCAGACTTTCTCGGGGCGCACCTAAACACAAGCTGCACCGATCCTCATTTCAGGCACTATACCAGCTTGAGCTGGGGCGAGCACGTTGCCGAAAGAGCAGCTCAGCTTGCGCAGCTGGCGGCAGGCAGGCCCGCGGTGCTGTTCCATCCATTCCACAGACGCCTCAGGGAGATACAGGCGCTCCTAGACGGCTTAGAATCCGAACAGCCAGAGGACGATTCGCTACTCATCCTAGACGATGGGGACTTGCGAGTCCTAGAGGAGAGGGTTGACAAGGAGCTCGTCTTCTTCGAACTCAACTTCTCCGACATTTTTCTAGCAGCCAGCCACGACCTCCTCTTTGAGGCCCTCCGCAGTGCCGTTGCCCTCCTCCGGGACGCGGGATTCGCCTTCAGCCTAGGAAGCGACCTACACTCGATACCCGAGAAACGTGTGGACCCGACGGGCGTGCTGACCAGTCTGGGCATCGGAATCAGGCACCTCCGCATCGTCGAAGCCTTGCTATAGCTCTTCAACTGACAAGTCGATCTGGCAATCTTAATTAAGGCCCCATGAAGATGCCCTATGCTTGCTCTCCAGATACAGGAAGGAGCTGAACCTCCGCTTCGACGCAATCGCCAGGAGGATCACCTTCATCTCTCCGAACACGCTCACCCTTCTCAACCTACTCTTCTCCCTCGTCCCCGGGTTCCTCTACTACACGCGCCACTTCCAGTTGGCTGGGATATCCCTTCTGATCTTCAGCGCCCTTGATGTCCTTGACGGGGCGGTTGCGAGGGTCACCGACAGTGTATCGGCCTTCGGCGGCTTCTTGGACTCCACGGTCGACAGGGTGGCCGACTTCGTCATTCTCGGCTCGATAGCCCTCTCACAGGTTGTGGACTGGAGGATCGTTCTATTCGCCGCCTTCGGATCCTTCATGGTTCCGTACTGCAGGGCGCGCGGCGAGGCAGCTGGCTCAACAGAGATGGCAGTCGGAATTGCCGAGAGGGCGGAGAGGCAGCTGTTCCTAGTAGCCGTCAGCATCGTGCACCCGATCTTCCAAACACTCAACCTGCTCCAGATCGGCATAGCCGTGCTGGGGATCCTCGCCTGGATAACGGTTATTCAGAGAGTAGTTGCGGCGAAGAGAACCCTAGGTGGATAGATCGAGGATGGGTGGTGCGGAGCTATAGGTGAAGAGATTGGACGAACCGGCAGCATTCTCCGCTTCCCGAGGGGTCGCCCACCTCAGTACAACGGAGAACGTCGACCTGCTTAACTTCCGGGTTCGGGTTCCTCCTTCGTCGCACAGCGAGAAGTATGAGACCGGGTGTTTCCAGGCCGCTATGGCCGCCGGCTCGTTTTCCCTCTTCGGGGAAGGATCTAGGACACGACATTAAAATGTAATTTCGTGTTCTGGGCCTGAACACACCTTGACTCTCCACTCGCCTCAGAAGAGGGGGACGGTGAGGGGAAATGGCAATCAAGGATCATCGACTGATGAAGAGGATTATCCAAGCTCAGAGAAACGAGATAACGGAACACCAGGTCTACAACTCGCTGGTCAAATCCGTCAAGGACGAGAACAACCGTCAAGTTCTGACGAGGATAGCCGCCGATGAGCTGGACCACTACAAAATCCTCAGGAGCTATACCCGAGTGGGCCTTGAGCCCCAAAGAGCCAAGGTCCTCTTCTACCGTCTACTTGCCAAAATGTTCGGATCACCTTTGCCGTCAAACTCATGGAGAAGGGCGAGGAAGGCGCACAGTCAGCATACCAGCAGGTATCCGGCCAGCTGGACAAAGTGGAGGACATCGTTCGAGACGAGTACCGGCATGAAAAGCAGCTCCTAGAACTCATCGATGAGGAGAGGCTCCACTATGTCGGCTCGATAGTCCTTGGCCTCAACGATGCCTTGGTGGAGCTTACAGGTGCCTTAGCCGGATTCACCTTTGCACTCAGAGACCCCAGGCTCGTAGCCCTCACCGGACTCGTCACGG
>CAYWSC010000202.1:0-4228 GCA_964460695.1 Hadarchaeota archaeon (SeqCode) | reverse complement strand
GTTGTGTATCCTGTTCATTTCCCTTATCATCCCGTCCACGTGTATGTTCACGTAGGGAAGGCGGGAGCGATTCTCAACGAATATCCTCTCCAGCTCCTGCGCCCTGCCAAGCGCAAAGGAGGGTAGGAAGACCCTTCTTCCCTCGTCCAGGCTGCGGTTCACGGCGTGTATCAGGTAGTCCTCGCGGAGCTTCCTAGACGGCCTGGCGGTGTCGCCGTAGGTCGACTCTATGAGGAGGGCATCCAGCCCGCGGAGCTCCTCATGTCTCTCAAGCTCGAACCTGGCTCCGCGGAAGCAGCGTGTCGGCCCCGCGTTGTAGTCAGAGGTGTAGAGGATCTTCCTGCCGCCCTTCTCGAGGAAGGTCATTGCCGATCCGAGGATGTGGTGGCTCTTGATGAACATGGCCCTCCCCCCCGGGATCCTGATCTCCTCGTCGTAGTCCACGGGCTGGATCAGGTCCATGACCGGATCGACTATCGACTTGTCAAGCTTGGCCCACGGCCCCTTGGCCAGGTTCAGCGAGTCTAACAGGAGAACCTTGAAGAGGTCCTTCGTGGGCTTCACGCAGTAGACGTTTCCGTCGAAGCCCCTGTCCGCCAAGAAGGGCAAGAACCCGGAGTGGTCCAGGTGGGCGTGGGAGATGAAGACATCCGTTATCTTCTCCACGTGCCTCAGTCTGGGGAAGAAGTCCCGAGGTGCCGGGTCAAGTTCCTCTGACATTAGTATTCCGCAGTCCAGGAGGACCGAGCCGTCGACTTCTAGGCAGGAACGGCCCACCTCCATGCCGCTTCCAAGAACCTCTATCCTCATCCTCATAGACAGGAACCTTCCCTGAAGATTATCGGTTGGAGCTTGCTGAACAGGCGCTGCAAGGTATCCACATCTTGCACACAGTGAGCTATGAGCCTCTCCTTGATAGATCTCTCACGGGTGGAGAGATACTCGATGTACAGGCGGGGAACGTCGTTTCCCCTCATATCCGACTTGACCTCTATCCCGAGGGTTCTTGCAATGTGGTCTAGGTTGTTGGAGTCGAATCTGAGAATCCTCTTGCACTCCTCGTACAGGTCGATGTGCAGACCAACTTCGACCCATGGATTATCGATGCCAAGGACGAGCGCCCTGGACACGATGAAAGGTACGTCGAAGGACTTCCCGTTGAAGGTGACAAGCTCGTTGCATCTTCCTAGTCTCTTCAGAAGCCTGCGGAGACATCCCCTCTCCCTCTTAGGAGAGTCCACGAAGAAGCTCGAGTCACGGTCCCCCTGGCGGAGAACCGCACAGACAAGCATGCCGGTGTCGGCGTAGAGCGACGTGGTCTCGATGTCAAGGTACCACGGGTTCACGGAGGATCAGCAGTTTCATCGAGCTATTATATATAACCGGACCTCGGCGTCATCTGCGATGCTGGGATGACCGGGGGCCGGGCATGGGTGGCAAGGATTCGGGGGTTCGGCGTCCCCTTGTCAGGGCAAAGTAGGATTTATTAGAACTTCAAGGGGGCATGGGCCATCAAGAGGGGCCGATAAGCCTTGCACCCGAGGGAGAAGTGTGCGGTCTTCTCCGCCTATTCGCTTGACGATACGAATCAAGTAGCGAGAACGATCTTCTACGGCCTTCTCTCGATGCAGCATAGGGGGCAGGAGGCCTCAGGCATCTGCACCTACGATACCAAGAATCTGCGTGTACACAAGGGGCTAGGGCTTGTGCGCGAGGTCTTCTCAGACAGAGACCTACAAGACCTGTTCGGCCCAGTAGGAATAGGCCACAACCGGTACTCAACCACCGGATCCACCACCATCGAGAACGTGCACCCCTTCCTCATAAGGGGGATGAGGAATGGAATTGCGATAGCTCACAACGGCAATTTGATCAACTACGGCAAGCTGAGGAAGGAGCTATCCAAGAGGGGGCACGTCTTCACATCCTCTACAGACACAGAGATCATTGCCCACGTCCTCGCCATAGAGCTCATAAAGAATGACCTCGAAGCGGCGGTTACAAACGTCATGAAGAAGATAGCGGGGGCCTACTCGCTGGTGATACTCACCGGCGAGGGGGAGCTCGTGGCGGTTAGAGACCCCTTCGGTATCCGTCCCCTCAGCGTCGGGTCGTCCGAGGACGCTGTATACGTTTCTTCGGAGTCGGTCGGGATACAGGGCGCAGGGGGATCGTACGAGAGGGCGGTCGAGCCAGGGGAGATACTCATAATGGACGAGGCGGGGACGCGGAGCCTGAAGCCCTTCAAGAGGTCCAATCCCGCCCACTGTATGTTCGAGTACGTCTACTTCTCCCGACCGGATTCCATCCTCGACGGCAGCTATGTGCTTCACGTCAGGGAGAGGATAGGACGCATACTCGCACGGGAGCATCCCGTCGACGCTGACGTCGTGGTCCCCGTTCCTGACTCTGCGAGGACAGCTGCCATGGGGTTCGCGGACGAGTCGGGAATCCCAGCTGTGGAAGGGATATACAAGAACCGTTACATAGGCAGGACGTTCATCATGCCCGAGCAGTCCATGAGGGAGGAGGCCGTCAGACTGAAAATGAACCCCGTCCGACCCCTCGTCGAGGGGAAGAGGGTTGTCCTGATGGATGACAGCATAGTCCGTGGCACGACCACCAGGCAGATAGTCCACATACTCAAAGAGGCTGGGGCCTCCGAGGTTCACGTCAGGGTGGGGTGCCCTCCGCTGAGGTGGCCATGCTTCATGGGGATAGATATGGCGACGCGCAGAGAGCTGATAGCATCCCACAAGAGCGTTGAGGAGATACGTAGAATGCTCGGAGCGGACTCACTCGGGTACATAAGCATAGAGGGCCTGGTGGAGGCAATCGGGAAGCCTCGAGATCACCTCTGCATGGCATGTCTCACCGGGAATTATCCCTTCAAACTAGAGGACGAGGGCTATCGCGAGGCCCTCGAGTAGAGGAGGAGATGGGTTGCAAAAGGTATTGGTCGTGGGAAACGGAGCAAGGGAACACGTCATAGCCGAGACGATAGCGAAGAGTCCACAGAGGCCAAAGGTGTACGCCTTCATGAAGGCTAGGAACCCCGGAATAGCGCGGCTCGCAGACGGCTTTTCGATCGGCGACACCACCGACCCCCTCGCCGTCTCGTCTTACGCCAAGGAGATCGGCGCGGACCTCGCAGTGGTGGGCCCTGAGAATCCGCTAGAGGCGGGCGTTGTCAACGCTCTGGAGGACGCGGGGATTCCATGCGCCAGCCCGTCTAAAGAGGCGGCGCGGATAGAGACGAGCAAGCTCTTCGCCAGGTCGCTGATGGACAAGTATGATATCCCGGGCAATAACACCTGGAAGTCCTTCGAGGATCCAGGGGAGGTCGAGAAGTTCATAGACTCTCTGGACGAGCCGGTAGTCGTCAAGCCCGTAGGGCTGACGGGCGGAAAGGGAGTCAAGATCGTCAACCCCGCCCTGACCGGACAGCTGAAGAACCTCGAAGAAGCCAAGGCCTATGCCAAGAGGGTGATAGAGGAGAAGATAGGCGGCGTGGGAAAGGTTCTAGTCGAGAAGTACCTAACGGGCCAGGAGTTCACCCTACAGGCGTTCGTAGACGGCAGCCGAGTTGTTCCCACCCCCGTTGTTCAGGACAACAAGTTCGCCTACGAGGGGGATACCGGCCCCTTCACCGGGAGCATGGGGTCTTTCTCGGATGCCAACCACCTACTCCCGTTCATGACGGCCACCGATTTCTACCACGCTCTAGACGTGATGACGAGGGTAGTGGGCGCCTTGGAAAAGGAGGGGCTGCGTTATAGGGGTGTTCTCTACGGAGGATTCATACTGACGCGCGAGGGACCGAAGATACTGGAGTTCAATGCGAGGTGGGGCGACCCGGAGGCCATGAATGTCCTGCCGCTTCTAAGGAGCGACTTCCTCGAGATATGCTGGGCCATGGCCGAGGGGACCCTCTCGAAGACATCTCCAGACTTCGAGGACAAGGCAACCGTCTGCAAGTACATTGCTCCCGAAGGCTATCCAACGAACCCCGTGAAGGGGGAGAAGATAGCCATCGGTGATGTCGAAGCTACCGGTGCGCTCATCCACTTCGCGTCTGTTGATGAGAGAGACGACGGGATCTACATGTCCAGCTCTAGAGCACTGGCATGTACGGGGATCGCCGACAGCATGCCGGAGGCGGAGCGCATAGCGGAGGAGGCGGCCTCGAAGGTTAGGGGACGGGTCTTCTACAGGAGGGATATCGGGA
>CAYWSC010000201.1:0-4229 GCA_964460695.1 Hadarchaeota archaeon (SeqCode) | reverse complement strand
GAGCCCTCCGGAGAGGCCGAAAGCCCATACGGCAGGGTCCAGATCTACACATCCGACGACCTCGATCCCCATGTCCCGATAGTGCTACGACACGGATTCGAACATAGGACTCCGCCCCACCTGGTGAACTACCGTGCCATAGTCGCCGGCCTATGGGGGATGGGGGTTGAGAGGATACTGGCCCTCGGGGCCGTCGGCAGTCTTAGGTCATCCCTCAGGCCGGGCGACATGGTCATCCCAGACCAAGTCTTGGACCTGACGCGCCAGAGGGTGCAGACCTTTGTGGAGGAGCTTGGCGCCTCGGGACAACACATCGATGTCACGGACCCCTTCTGCCCCGAGCTTAGGAAGGTCGCGCTAACATCCGCAGCCCAGCTGGAGATAGCCCTCCACCCCAGAGCCGTGTACGTGTGCGTAGAGGGCCCAAGGTACGAGACTGCCGCGGAGATAAGGATGTTCAAGATGCTCGGCGGCGACCTTGTCGGGATGACGTGCGCCCCGGAGGTCTTCCTTGCTAGGGAGAAGGGTATGTGCTACATGCACATCTCGCTGGTTACAAACATGGCCGCCGGAATACAGCCGACAAGAATAATACACCGAGACCTCGAGAGGGTAGTCGCAGACGTGGCTGTGAACGCTCGGCGGCTCTTGAGAAGGGTGATCGAGAACGAGTCCAGCACCGGGAGAAACTGCTCATGCGGACACGCGGCGGAGCACTAGAAAAGGCTTCATGATCCCTCCCGACGGCCTGGTCATAGAGGCAATCAAGAGCTCCCTGCTTTCCGGGAGAATCCACAGCGCGAACCAGCTGGCAATGCAGGTCGAAGCTCGGCTCGCCGAGAAGTGTGACCGCTACACCGTGACACCGCGCCGGGCTAAGCGCCTTGCCTCGAAGATACCCGACGTCCGAATAACAGTGGTAACGAGAAGGTCTGATCGCTTGCTCGCGGCTTGTCCGATATGCGAGGTAGAAATGCAGCCTCTAAGGGCCAGGTCCCTGACAGGTGGAGAGACCGTCGCAGGGAGGCGGTGCCCCATTTGTGGATTTCAAATCGGGGTACGCCCCAGCGAGCCTGCCAGGTACGTCTTCGAAGCGCTACGCCCCCTCTCTCCACATGACCAATAGTATCCCGGCCACGTTCATAGCCGCACCCAACAGTATGTACGGCGTGAGGGGCTCGTGGAGCAGGACAATTGCAAGTGCCACCGATGTCACCGGCATGACGGTCGTAAGAACCCCAGCGGTCGATGCGGTCAGCCCTCTCATGCCGGATGCCAAGAGCATGTACGATACTCCGGTGCAGACGGCGCCTAGGTAGAGGAGCATCAGTACCTCGCTCCACGACAGAGAGGGTATCGAGGCAAGGGACCCGGCTGAGAACGGTAGGAGGATAAGACTCGCGACGATGAAAATTGGGTAGACCGAGGCAAGCAGGTCCTTCTCGGCGCTGAGGATCTTCTGGCCATACGCGTATATCGCCCAGAAGAAGCCGGCAGCCAGCACGATGAGATTCCCGGTGAGGTACTGTGACTCTATGAGGGCTCTAAGAGTCTGTCCTCCCCACGTCACAATCGCCACGCCCGCCAGGGCGACAGAGGTGCCCAGGATCTTCTTCCTTCCAAAGGATTCGCCAAGAAACACGTATGAGATCAGGGCGAGAAACACTACCTCCGACTGGACAACGATCGACCCGGCCGACGCAAGCGTCATCCGCAGGCCAAACGTATAGAGCAGGTAGTTTAGGGCTATTCCAAAGCCAGCTGCAGCTATTAGTCCCCACTTAAGAGGGGTTCTCTGCCCCGGCCTATGGCTAATCCTCCAAGCCAGCCACACTGTCAGCGCGCCTAGCAGCATCCTTATGAAGGCAATCAGGGAGAAGTCCACGGTCTCTACTAAGACCTTCACTGCGACGGCCACCGTGCCCCAGAGAGCAGCTGCCGCTATCACCAGAACTGCTGAACCAATCCCGCCGCTATCCCTGTCTGCCTCGGGGTGCAATTTCGCCAACCCAGGCCGGCCGAGGGAGATACTTAAAGGGTTCCTGCCTATTCCGGCCCTGTCAGAGGCTGGAACAACCCCCTTCTCGGAAGATAGGGGCCCTGAAGGTCTTTCACAGCGGAGTGGGTACCGTGGACATCGACCTAAGCGTTCGTTTCGCAGAGATGGAGCTCGAAAATCCCCTCGTCGTCTCCCCGGCCGGCATAACCGGCACTGTTGAGAGAGTCAGGAAGGCGGAGCAGGCGGGCTGCGGAGCAGCCGTGATGAAGACCCTTTTCGAGGACGAGGTCACCAGGAGCTCCCCCACGCCCAGGTTCAGGGTCATCACCAGAAGAGAGGGTAGCCCACCCTCCTTCGTGCTTTACTCCTTCGAGCAGGCGAGTCCCTTCGGACCGGAAAGGTACTGCGAGGAGCTACGGGCAGCCAAAGACAGGACGAACATCCCCGTCATAGCCAGCATCGGATGCATGAGGGACGAAAGCTGGAAGAGGTATGCAGCCATGGTCGAGCGCGCGGGAGCCGATGCCGTGGAACTGAACGTCTCATGCCCCCACGGCAGAGCCCTCCTGCAGGGAGCGGACATGGCAGAAGAGATGTGCAGGGTGACCCAGCTTGTCTCGGAGGAGGTCTCCATCCCGGTTATTCCCAAGATGACTCCCCAGCTTTCGAGTCCGACCGACGCGGCCCTGAGACTGGAACGATCCGGCGCCGACGGTGTGGTCATGTTCAACAGGTTCACAGGACTCGACATCGACCTCGAGAACCGCAGGCCGATCATGCACGGCAGCTTTGCCGGGCACGGCGGCCCATGGTCTCTGTACTACGTGCTACGCTGGATCATCGCAACGAGTCCAAGGCTCTCCATACCCATCGCAGCCAGCGGAGGTATATGGAGCGGGGAGGATGTTGCCAAAGCCATCTGCTGCGGTGCGGCGGTCACGCAGGTCTGCTCGTCCATCGTCGTCAACGGCTATGGAAGGATCAGCTCGATACTGGGACAGCTCGAAGAGGTGCTCGACAGGATGGGGGCGCACTCAATATCGGAGATATCGGGATGCGCCTGCGGAAAAGTCCTCTCCATCGACCAAGTCGACCGGCGGAGAAGGTTCTCAGCGCGCGTCGATCCCTCGAAATGCACCGGCTGCCGCATCTGCGAGCGGGTCTGCATATACGACGCTGTCTCATTGGGTCCAGACGGAACGGCACAGATAGGCGACAGCTGTGACGGCTGTGGCCTGTGCGCCGAGCTCTGCCCCTCTGAGGCGATCTCGCTTCAACCTCTCTAAATCTGAAAGAACGGTTTTTATACTCCCGTCTGTGACGCTGGCCGGTGAGACTTTGGCCCAGCCCAAGTTTGGTCTGATACATTATAACTTCCCGGGCTACACGATGGAGCAGTTCCTCTCCTACGCCGAGGAAACCGGGTTCGAGTTTGTCGAGATCCAAATCAGCGACCTGGCCGAGGATCCAAGGGAGGCGTCCAAGCTAAGCAGGATGCTTGAGGCCCACGGCCTCCAGGCCTCGGCGCTCGCATCGGGCAACGACTTCGTACAGCTGGAGCCGGAAAAGGTCAGAGAGCAGGTGGAGAGGATGAGACTGGTGTGCGACCTTGCAGAGATCCTCGGGACGGATGTGATAAGGACGGAGGGCGGATCCCCTAAGGACTCCGTCCCGGAGGAGATGTGGGTCGAGGCCATCTCCAACCGCCTCTCCGAGTGCCTCGAATTCGTCGAGTCAAAGTCCATCTACCTAGCTCTTGATAACCACGGCCTCGTCACAAACGACGCGGACAGGCAGATAGAGATCTTCCGCAGGGTAGACTCCAAGTATGTAGGTGCAAACCTGGACACCATGAACTACCGGTGGTTCGGGCACGATCTGGAGACTGTGAACCAGTTCTACGAGAAGATCGCTCCGTACACCCTTCACACCCATATGAAGGATGGGAAAGGATCCAGGGAGAGCTATGTATGCCTGCCACTTGGCGAGGGCGAGCTGGATCTGGAGAAGGCGATCAGATGTCTCAAGGACTCGGGGTATGACGGTGTCTGGTGTGTCGAGTACGAGGGTAGGGACGATCCGGCCGTGGGATACAGGAAGGGTCTGGAGTACCTCCGTCGCCACGTATAGGCGACAGACACCTCTAGCGCTTGGACAGGAGTTCCTCTATCTGCTGCCTAACGCGATAGGCCGCCTCTAGCTCCTCCCCGTACTTTATGAAGTCGCCCTG
>CAYWSC010000200.1:0-4229 GCA_964460695.1 Hadarchaeota archaeon (SeqCode) | reverse complement strand
CCAAACTGATCCACCGCGGTTGAGTAGTAGAACGGAAGCTCGCGGCCGTAAACCCAGTACTGCCCCGCGATGAAGGTCATATTGTTCTCAGCGCAGGCCTCGGCCCACACCGGGAAGTTACGATCATGCCAACCAGGACTGATGAACTCATACGCCCAGTGACCGTTGAAATAGTAGCCATCGAACCCCATCTCTCTCAGGGTCGAGAGGTTCTTCGGTCCGTCAAGCGTAACTCCCGATGGGCGGTATACCGCGATTGAGAAGGGCAAACTTGCCAAGACAGGGCTCGCGGCCATCAGGAACAATATGAAAAGCGACGCGATGGTTGCCGGCGACGACTTCCTTGCCATGCGCGGGCCCCCCTGCATACCCTTCAAAAGTGTTTTGGAGAATGCATTCTCGACAACATGTCGCGGGGATGTCAGGCAGCAACGGGATCTATTTGAGAGCGGAGGCATCGACCTCGATCTCAGCCAACAAACACTAATAAGCTGGCCCTGGCGGGCCGATGCTTGTGCCACCAAGCACGAGGTTTTTCCTGATCATACTTGCGGCTACATGCACCATCCTTGCAACCATCCCATGCATTGCTTCGTCAGACGAATCGACGAAAGAAACACTGAAACAACTGCTGGAAAGGTTCCCGCCGCTGTCGGAAAACCCCGATAGACAGGCCGTACTGACGCAGATCGACAGTCTTTTCACCAACGACTCCTTGTCGCCGCTGAAGCTGCTCCTAGCAGACTTCATTTCGGAAGACCTCTGGGAAATATCCTCCTCATCCGAACCCACCCCTACACTGTGGTACATATGGAACATGGGCTATGTCTTCAAGACCGAGAAACATATTATCGGATTCGACCTGCCCGAGGTCCTGCTCAGCCCGCTGACTGACGAACAGAAGAAGATCCTCGGCGAAAGCCTTGACATTCTCTTCATATCCCACGTGGATACCCCCCATGTCGACAGAGACCTCATCTCCTATATGCCGGAGGATTCCTACGTTGTCTGCCCCAGCGAGGTTGTCTCCTTCTTCGATCCGATCGTCGACAGAAAGTGCTCTGTGGTGGGCGTCGGCATCAATGAAACCAAGACTATTGGCTCTGCTCGGATCCGTGGGTATTTCGGGGATGATCGAAGAGGAACGCCGATGCGATGCTTCCTCGTCACGATAGACGGATTCACCCTACTCCACACTGGGGACCAGCACTATGCAGCCAGCTGGATGAAGGAGCTATCCCGAAGAGTCGATGTGCTCATGATGGGCCCTATGGAGAGGGAAGAATGGAACGTGGAGGCGTTACAAGCGATATCGCCGCGGTTCTTCGTTCCCGGCGGCATATACGACATGTCCCACCCTAAGGACACATGGCAGGGTTATCCCTATGCCTTCAGCCTTCGATCCCAGGCCGGCTCCTGCGTCGTCCCCCTCTTCTTTGGGGAAAGCCTCGAAATCCGCAAGAAAGGCACGAATCTGGGGATCCCCGCTTTGGCTGGCACGATAGCGATCCTAGCCATCGCCTCCATCCTAATCGTGCGTGCCCGTCCAACCCCGCCAAGAAGAACGAAGGTATCAGACAATGTGGCCGCCAAGTGTGAGAGAAGATACGTGGAGGAAATTTGTCTGAAATGCAAGTTCTACGTCATAAGGGGCGGCCGGCCGTTCTGCACGAGGTACAACTTCCACCTCGACTCCGACAATAACACCGACTAGCGAGCACTCTCGGAACCGTCCCGACCCGCAGCCACGTCCCTTCTACTCTAGCCTATCGCTACCGGCCTTCGCGACCGCACGTAGCCGCATGCGGCCGGATAGCATGCGGATCACCGTGATAAGCCACTCTCCCCCGCTCCGGTACACAAAAGTTTTTTAACTCGCCAGGCGCTGTTGATGCGGGATCTCGCCCTATCGATCACCAAAGACTCGAGCCGACGCGAAGAGGGAGACGAACATGGGATTCTTTGACGCTTTCAAGTCGCCTGAGGCCCTCGAAAAGGAGGGTAAGCTGAAGGAGGCCGCCCACAAGTACTGGAGGAAGAAGAACTACGAAGGCGCGGCTAGATGCTATGAGAAGCTCGGATGGTATGACTCTGCCGCCTGGGCATGGGAAGAGCTCGAGGCCTGGGAAAAGGTAGCTGAGAACAAGGAGAAGGCTGCCCAAGAGGACAGCATGTACTGGAAGGACGCAGCCGAGGCCTGGGAAAAGGCCAACAGATTCGCTGACGCGGCTAGATGCTACGAGCAGTACGCGAAGGAGGAGCCTTGGTACTGGGAGAACGCGGCCGAGTGCTGGAAGAAGGCGGGCGATGAGGAGAAGTCTAGGAACGCCTGGCTCGAGTCGGCCAAGTACTACGCCAAGGAGGCCGTGGAAGATGAAGGCATATGGTGGGAGGACGCCGCCAAGGGATTTGAAAACGCAGGGGAGAAGGAGAAGGCCCTCAAGTGTATGAAGTACTACCTAGAGTACTGTATCGAGCAGTCGAAGAAGGAGAAGTGGTACTACAAGGAGATCGCCCAGGTCCTCGAGAAGTTCGGCCACAAGGAGAAGGCCGCAGAGTACATGAAGATGTACGAGGAGTACGAGAAGGAGAGGAAGGAGAGAGCGCTCAGGCGACTGGAGGAGGAGAAGAAGGCCCACGAGGCAGAGCAGACGCAGGCAACCGGCCTAGAGGCAAGCCAGTAGGCGGGCCCATCTTTTCGCTTCCTTGACCGATATCGACTTGTATCTTTTCACCGGAGCACCTATCGGTGCCGTATGAAGGTTCACGATCCCGACTCCTTCGAGCTACAGCAGGCCCTCCGTATGTTTCGGTGTGGCGAACTACCACTAACCGAGATATGCTCATCCCTAGGCATCCGGCCAGGACCCGTCTACGACGCGTATGTCTCTCAGCTGAAACAAGACAGAGCCATACCTGCCGAGAATGCTGTCAAGGAGAACGTCGAGGAACACGTGGGCTACGACAGGGTCTACAACGACCTTCCCCTAATAGTTAGGGCCATGTCCGAGGCTGGGTATGAGTGGTACCTATACGAGCTCGCCGACTACGAGCCCCTACCGGACACGGAGTGGGTAATATTCTTTCTACCTGAACTGGGACTGGTAAAGCTCTACACATCCCTCTTCTACGACCTCGGGTGCTACGTCGAGATCGTTCACGCCAAGAGATCCGACCATGCTAGGGCCCAGGCTCTCGCCTCGACCATAGCCAAGAGGCTCAACTCCTTCTACAGGGGCAAGATGAAGGAGCAGTCACTCTCCCATGGATAGAGATTGGATGGGGCCGCCCGGATTTCCATGGCAAGAGCCATTTTGAACCGGAGTTCCGAGGTCCCGAACCTCGAAGGATATCCTTTCGTTATGGACCAGGCTACCCTACGGCCCCTTCGGATGATCACTAGGAATCCGTTGTAAAAATCTTTCCGGCTACTATCCAGGCAGAACCCGGCCTATATGTACATGCTGGTGTCCGGGCCCTCCGTGGTTATCTCTCGGGTGAACCGGCGAGCGAGCTCCTGTATGTATCTCTGCTGCGCCCTCTCCCGTTTTATGAATTCGTCTATCTTGCCGTAGTCCAAGTTCAGGCCTACCAGATCCGATATCTTCGTCATGACGTGCCTCACTGCCTCTGCGTCAAGCCTGACCCCGACGTGCTCCGGCATGAGCGCGGTCCCGAGGAAGAATACCGAGGCTATGTTCCTGCGCATGGCGAGCATGGGGAGCGCGGCCTGGAAGCCCTGCCCGGCGTTGAGGACTTTGCCGATACCGCCAACCTTCTGAACGTCATCGATCTTGGCGATCTTGTGGGCCTTCATAAACTCGTCGGCCTCCTTCCCATTGGGCCTCCCCACTATGGCGGGCATCTTCTCCTTTGTCGTTACTCCAAAGCCACCGACCGAGAGCATCATCGATTTGTCGCTGACCTTCTCCATAACCTCGAACAGGGCGTTCGCAGTGAAGTGGGCCTCCCAGGAGGCGGGCTGTCTAGGCCCGAATGCGACGAGCATAGGAATCTCCCCCGCCTCGGTGAACTTCAGCTTGACACCGGGACTCTCGAAATAGCCTGTATCCTCGTTCACGATCGGGTCGGACAGCATGCTCAACGAGCTAATCTCGCCGAGGTCCTGGTAGTCCAGCTTCTGCCTTTGGAGGTAGTACCCAGTCATGAAGGCAACTAGCCCTATCCCCGTGCCGGTGCAGACTACTGCTATCATCTCATCTACGTGG
>CAYWSC010000199.1:0-4239 GCA_964460695.1 Hadarchaeota archaeon (SeqCode) | reverse complement strand
CTCTGAGGAGGTCGATAGACGCGAGTATTCGTGTTGCGGAGGGCACGTCCACCTACGACCGCTCCAAGGCCCTCGTCATTTCTGGTTATGGCCATCATCACGGAGACTTCGTGGACAACGTCGACGAGATCGAGCGTGGCCTGAGAGGCTACTACGCGACGAGGGAGAAGATGCATATGAAGGACTACTTCGAGCTCAACCACTTCTCATACCACTTCACCCACTACGACGGCCTAGCCATAGCAAACGTCGTGGGCACCCCGGCCTCGGGCAACGAGATTGTGTTGGCGCGGGACGATGACCACAGCCTCACCGTATACACCCGGCTCGGAGCAGCACTCTTGGAGCAGGACCTTCGGTACTTCGATGACGACTGCATCTTCCGAGCGGTGGAGAGCGCGGGAATGGATGTGCTTGCGTTCTACGATCCCGGCTCCCACGCAATTCGCGCCGGTTTTGCCACGGACGAGACTTGGGGCCGAATCCCCGTTCCGTCCTTCTCGGGATACTACGACTTCGCGGTGGGTGATACCGATGGCGACGGGCGCAGCGAGTACGTGGTTGCAAGCGCCGAAGAGGGGATCGTCTGGATCATAGACCCCTTCACCTCAGACCACTCGTTCTACTTCGACTTCACACGGGATGACAGGATAGCGGTAGGCGATGTTACGGGCGACTCTAGAGAGGAGGTCGTGATCGCTCGAAACGACGATAACAGTCTGACCATCTTGGACGAGATGGGCGCTGTGATAACCACCCTTACCTCAACTACCCTCACCTACTTCACGAGATACGACAAGCTCGCCGTTGGGGACGTGATCGGCGATGGATACGACGAGATAATCGTCGCTGCCGACGACGATGGAGAAGTCCACGTCTTCGATTCCAGAGGGTCACAGCTCGTATCCATTCCCGTGGATTTCACCCGTTACGACGAGCTCGCCGTCGGCGACCTTACGGGCGACTCGAAGTGCGAGATCGTGGTGGCCCGTGATGACAACCACCGCATCATCGTCACAGCCGCGGACTGGAAGGAGAGGATCAGGGACGACATCCGGAGGAAGAGCCTTGGGTCCGACCTGATCATGTGGAGCGGACACGGCAACATAGACAACTGGGCATGTTTCTCGACGGGCGATGTCCCCTCCTCCTTCGGAGGAGCAACGCCAGCTGTATTCGCGGCTTCCTGTCTCACCGGGAACTACGAGTCGGGTGACGACTACAACATAGCCGAGAAGTTCCTCGAGAGCGGGGCGGCCGTCTATATCGGTTCGACAATGGTCTCCCCAATACGCATAAACTGCTGGGCGGGGGAGAAACTTCTTGACAACTGGCTGGGTACGAGCCGAACCCTGGGCAAGGCCTTCAAAGAAACGGAGCGCGACGTCAAGCACCACTTCACCGGAGGACGGGACAGAAGCTTCGGAAAGTTCTGGGTTGCCGAGTACAACTACTACGGCGATCCCAAGTTTGGATCCGTGGGGTCGACTGGGTCTATGGCCTCAAAGGCTTCCCCAGCCGAGCCTCTGAGAAACATCTCCGTGGATGTCCCAGACCTGAACACTAGCCGCATAGGAGGCTTTGACTACCTGGAGATCCCAGGCGGTGGATTCACTCTTGAGAATGGAAAGCCACAGCTCCCCACGTATCTCGTCACCGTCCCAGTGTCGACTGGATGGCAGGTGAGCGACGTTAGAATCGCTTCCAAGTCCAGGTCCGTGACCCTTGAGAACATCAATCTGCCTGAGATGACTGTGGAGAGAGCTAGTCTGCAGTCGACACGGACGAGTACGCCTTCCGTCGAGACATGGTACCCCAAGCAGGAATACGAGTGGTGGGTGGAGGAGGATGACGGAGGGACCACCCTCGCAGTACTGGTCTACCCCGCCTTGTACAACTCGTTGACCGGAAGGCTTGTCTTCTGCCAGCACTTTGACTTCGAGGTTGAATACACGCAATCCCCGGTAGGTATAGCCGACGCCACCACAGACGCCTACTACTACCGGACGGGGGATGACGTCGGCGTGGAGGTTGAGCTTGAAAGCACGGCGGCCGGCGAAACCCCAGTGGTGCTCGAGGGCTACATAACGCCGTGTGGCTCGAACTCACCCGTGGGAGGCATCCCCTTACAGAGCCTGAGGATAGGTTCTAGGACTCTGACAACTGTCTCCTGGAACGCGGAGGTGGACCCGGGGGGATACCTCCTGGATCTTGTACTCCGGGGCGAAGAGGGTAAAGTTCTGGATTCTCGAACCGTGAGGTTCTGGGTGGGGAGCCCCTTCGTGAACATCACTGGCCTTGACGTGAGCCCCACCTCTGCGCCGCAAGGTGGTAGAGTCGACGTCACGATGGGGATCTACAACGGCAACCGCGAGGGCGCTGACTCCAGGGCATGGATCTGGCTGGTGGATGCGGGAGGCGAGAGGGTTCGCGAGGCCATCGTCAACATCGGCTTTATGGCAATCGGGGAAAGAACCATATCCACGGCGATCGACCTCTCAGGGCTGGAGGAGGGGCAGTACACGATCATCGGCCATGCCGTCGCCGGTGGCCTCGCTGGCCCGGTGAGAACCACGACCCTACACATATCTGAACCCTCAGCAGTCTCCTCGGGCCTGGTTCTCGTGCTACTCATCGCACTTGGCGCCAGCCCCAATGTCCGCAGGTCGGGCTGAGTCGTGTCCGTCCCGAGACGTCGAGCCATCTTGGCGGGAGATAGGTTGCTTCAGTAAGCATCTCTGGCGAATCCTTGCAAGCAGCTCAGAGGAGTCATGCGCGGCCCCGCCCTCTTCGCTGCAAGTACAACCGGCCTCACCGAGCCTCCTGACCGGGGTGCCGGCATCTTTTGGGAGATCGGTCAATTCGCCTATGTGTTGATAAGAGCCCTCTCAGCGATTCGGGGGATATTGTGCCCGTAGGCATCCTCCCGGCATCCTCCCGGGCAGCCGGCCGATGAGGACTGGGTTCCTAGACAAGGTGGAACACTAATAACCGGGCTACACACAAACCTATGGGCTGCTGCTCCGGGGGCCTGGGTGTTGGCTGGTCTGTTCGACATCCTTGTCTGTCCATTCTGCCGGGGAAGTTTGGAACAGGAGGGTTCGACCCTGACCTGTCCCGAGGGCCTCTGCTTTGAGGTCCTAGACGGCATACCTGACCTCTTTTTGCCCAGGTGTCGATGCGGCGCGACATTGCGGCCCGTCCGGGAGACGTCGAGGATCCTGCTGAGCTGTCCATCCTGCGGCTGTAGTGTGGATGTTCGGGACAGGATGAAGGAGGAGCAGACGGAGTCCGAGCGAAAGGTCTATGTGGCAAGGGACAAGGGCCCGATTCTGGAGGAGTGGGACGATGCCAGCGAGAACTACTGGACCATACCGCTTGTCGCGTCGGAGTCTGAGAGGCTCAAGGTCCTACGTCACGTAGACGGCGGGCTCGTGCTCGATATGGGAACTGGGCCAGGTCTCTGGCTGCACTACCTTCACCAGGTGCTACCTGGCGACGCATCCGTTGTGGCGTGCGACATATCGCTTCCAATGCTCCGAAGGGCGAGGAGTGGCATCATGGAGCCGGGATCGGTTCTCTCCCACCTGGAGTTCTCGATCCATCTGCCCAGCATCGCTGACAGGCATTCATTCCTAGACAGAATCCTATTCGTCAGGGCAGATGCGGAGAGGCCGCCCTTCCCTGACGACACGTTTGACACGTCGATCTCCTTCCAGACTCTTCAGTACACAAACCAGAGGACATCTCTAGCGCAGCTGATAAGGGTGACTAGGCCGGGCGGAAAAGTCATCATTGGAACCCAGCCAGGCGGCGAGCTGTCCGGGTCACTGGAATTCGACTGCGACCCCGAGAAGATAAAGGATGCGAAGATAAGGCGAGGCATCCAGCGAAGACTGGAGTCCCTTCACAGGTTCATGGGGTGGCTGGAGGAGAGGAATCCGCGGCAGGCCCTGCTCTTCAGAGAGGGCTGGGTGAGCTGGCCGACCGATCCTTTCGACCTCTATTACGACTGGGAGAGGGGCTCGATCACGGACGAGGAGTTCGAGAGAAGGGTCAAAGAGTGGGAGAGAGAAGTGTCCAAGCCCCTGGACAGAACCAAGTTCAGATGCTGCTACGGCGAGAAGAGGTTTGAGCATATGGTTCGCAGCGTTGCAAGGGACTGTGGCGCAGAGGTGATAGAGGTGGGGACCAAGATCATACGACCGGAGGAGGCGATCGGGCTGGATCCAGACAGAG
>CAYWSC010000198.1:0-4250 GCA_964460695.1 Hadarchaeota archaeon (SeqCode) | reverse complement strand
CCCCCCGCAAGACTTATAAGGTTGTAAACCATTTTGGTTTACGATGGCCATCGACCCCCTCAGCCCCACAGAGTCCCTGTTCTGGAGTCTGAGGCTCAAGGGACTCCGCCTAGCCGAGATCGGGCGGAGAGCCAACGTCACCCGCCAGGCAGTGTACAAGGCCCTCCTCAAGGCGGATAGGGTGATGGCCGAGGCCCTCAGGGACGTGGCAGGAACCTACAGAATCGACCTGGAGAAGATCGACCCCAAGAGGGGCATGGCCGTGGGCTACAGCCACGCCCTCGGCAGCAGAGTGGTTCTGGCGTATGCACCCGGGCGGGGAATACTGACCTGGTACGAGTACAAGGGCCAGTGTGGGGCATGCCCTAGAAGGGATGAATGCAAAGCCATCGTTCTCGAGGAGGCCGAGAGACTCGGCGTCTCGATCCAAGGCGACCTTCAAACGGAACCCGCTGAGCTCGCCGAAGAGGTTCTGAGAAAGGCATGGCCGGAGGCCTTCCAGTGATGTTTCCAGCCGTCAACTGGCGCCTCTCCCCCTTCTGTCTCTGGATCGAGAGGAGGCTGTCAACCGAGAGGCAGAGGCTCCTGGCCAGGAGGCTAGTTCTTGCCCTTCTGGTGTCGGCTCTAGTCGCCCTGGCCTTCGACCTCGTCACTCTTCCTCAAACCATAACGACGGTATGGTCCAGAGAGCTGGATCGCCAAATCGTCTACGCATCAGCCGTATTGGGACCGAGGGGCGAGCCTCGAGTCGTCGTTGTCCTGAGAGACCTCTACCCGCACGACACGTACAGCACCATCCTCCTCCTCGACACCAAGGGCCAGACGGTCGGACTTCTCGAAGCGCAGGCACCGCAAGAGGTCTCTCGCCTCTTGTTCCTGCCCAGTGCAGAAGAATGGTCTGCGGTTATCGGGCTTCCCGACGAGCATAGCTCGGGCCCATCGTACTTTCTCAAGCCGAATCTCTCAAGGATCCAGCTCTGCGTGGATCCCGCGGGATCGGATAAGACCTTCTCTCCCAGCCGCCTTGACGTCTGGAGGCTGGGGGACGGAGATGTCCTGCTGGTAGGCTTCTCTCCATTTGGATCCCCATACATAACTTCCCAGACCTACAGCCCATCCGACGGCCAGCTCAATACCCTTTGGGTGAGGAAGCTCAACGCCTCCAGTGTCTACGCGCATGTTATGGTCAGCTCAGGCCGGAAGCCGATCATTCTGGCCGTGGAGAGTCAGGATGCCTTGGTCGCTCTCGATGCAAACGGCTCGGTGGTGGCCCGTCTGAACCTGACTCAGTTGCTTATCGATAGGAGGATGGTAGAGGGGGGCAAGGCCATCCGTGCCTCGATTCGAGGCGACCAGAGTGCGTTCGGGAGACGCAAGGCCGGCATCTACGTAACTTGCTACCAGAGTGGGGTCACCGGCCAAACGTCGTTGAGGTCCTTCTTCGTGGTTGTGGGTCCAATGCTCCGCGTAATCGCCGTCTGGGCCGATCCCCCCGAGATAACACGTCCCCTATTCATCTCGTCGGAATCCAAGCTTGTGACTGGTGACACCTGCCTCGGCGACGGCGGCAAGGTCGCTTGGATAAGGAGGGGCTTCTGGAGCAGCCTCACCGCCGACCCCGATGGGGACGGCCTCGAGGAGGTCATCTCCACAGGGACGGCCGCACTCAGCCGGCGAACCAAGATTCGTATATTTGACGCGTATGGTCGCATCGTCGCAAGGGGGTCCCTGCCGGGTCGCTGGGGCACGCTGGCAGACGCCTCGGTCGAGGGATTGAAGAACGAACTCCTTTACTACTCGGGCACCCGCCTGTCGCTCATTCAGATTTCAACAGGGCCGCCGGTCCTCAGAGCTCTGGCAGAGGTGGTCGCTCTCGTCGGCATCATGGCTCTGCTCGTCTTTGCCTCCAAGGGAGCATGGATGTTGCCGCGCCTCAGAGGATTCGTCCAGGCCGTTAGGATTGGCCGTGGACATCAGGCCAATATACAGCGAAGGGCAAGGGCCGAAAGCTACGCCAGGGTCGTCAAGCACGAGAGGTACAGGCTCTGCACGTGCGGTGCGAGGAACCCCCTAGGTGCTAACAGGTGCCATGAGTGTGGCGCGGAGCTATCGAGCCCGCAAGGGGAAATCGATCTGTCCGCAAGCGGTTCGCTCTCCCTGGCCGGCCTGGCCGTGGGCCTGCTCGGGCTTCTGGTGTACTGGGCGACCCCGGTTGTTTGGAGCGTCGAACCATCCGGAAGGCTGGGCGAGCTCGTCCGGGCCCTCTTTGCAGCAATCTCTCCAGAGGTGCCGTATCCCACCTGGATCTCGGCCGTGGCATTCCTGATCGGCTTTGTGGGCATCTGTCTGATCTATCTTGAGAGACCAGCCGTTCTAGGCGCATTCTTCTGCCTGCTTGCTTCCGGCCTCTCGACCTATGTATCGACCTCGTGGGCCGGGTTCCCCCTGGTTTTCCCCATCCTCCTGGGGACATGTGGCCTCCTCCAGCTTGTCCAGAAATGGGTGGGGCAGAGGGGGGACCTGGCTCGCAGGAGGGGTTTGGGGGCTCCGCGGTGAGCGCGGAGAAGAGCCACCCATGGCGCGGTCTCCTTGCCACGGCCATGTTGGCTGCAGTCCTTGTCCCGGCATCGGCAGAGTCCACTTCAGGAGGCGAAACTATCGAGGTGATGATCATAGGCGACACCATCCCCGACCCATCCTTCTACTCCTACGACCCATCTATTTCCTACCGCATCGTTCCCTATCCAAGCTGGGCGGAGATATGGGACAGGGAGGATACGGCCAGGTGGCTTGAGATGCAGGAAGCCGCCAGAGCCCTAGTTCCCGCAGACTTCATAGTCGAGCTGCCCTACGGGCGCTTTGGCAACCAGGCCATAAACTCCAGGATAAGGTCGACCTGCGAGGCCTCCATTCAGTCCAGGGGGGCGAGCGTGCTGCTCCCGGTACCCGCGACGCCCCTCCTTGCCCATCTAGCCCCAGACGAGACTCGAGTCGACCTAGGGCAGCTTTCCTACGCCACGAGGATTGGACAGCAAAACAGAGACGTTCTGGGTGGAAATCTCAACACGCAGTTCTCCGTAAGGGCATCTTCTCCACCTCTAACCGATCTGTCGGGACTAATCGACTCCTACCACGACGCCAACCTCTTTGTGATGAAGCCGGATCCGATGGCACGGCCCGTGGCGGTTATCCATCCATGGGGAGGGCTTCTCGACCGACTGGGGCCGGGGAAGCCATGGCTCCTTCGAATGAACCTCTCCTACATGCCGCGGGGAGCGCGCCTCGGCGCCACGGGATACGTGTGGAAATGCGCGTCGCCACTGACAGGCATTTTCTTCTTCCCGCAGGGAGGCTATGTGGCGACTAGGGCGGTTCCCGGGGCCGGGTACGTCCACGTGGCTACGCTCAAGCTAGGCGAGGACCATGAGTACGCCTGGGACATCATCTGCCACATCATCCTCTACTCGAGGGGGCGTGAGATCCCGGAGGTAGTCGTCGCACACCGTGTGCGCACCAAGTTCGCCCAGTACTACAGGGACTACTCGGAGGCCTACCGCGCCCTGGATTTTGCAGAGGCCTACTGTTCGACGGGGAAGACCTACCGCATCTGGCTCGAGCTAGCCGAGGTTGGGTCTAGAAGAAGGCAGGCAGCTGTGCTCTACAGGTCAGGTCGGATCGAAGACTCGGACAAGGTTATGCAGGATGCTCTGCGGGCGATAAGATCTGCAAAACGCGAGGCCGAGCGTGCCCTCCGCCAGTCACTCTTCGCTACTAGAATGGCGATGTATGGCCTAACCCTAGGTACCCTCCTGGTCTCCGTGTACATCACCCTCAGCCTCGTCTGCCGTCCTAGGATGAAAGCGGTGTCGACGACGCGCTACCTAGCGGTAGATCGGGTCTACCGGCGGCATGTATCCAGGAAGCGAGGATCAACGTAGGGCGAAACCCGTTGAGCGATCTGAAGAACGCTAGGAATAGATGGGTAACAGATGCATGCCCGCCGCCCGATCGAAGCTGCCTCCTCGGCCAGGTATTCCAGCGCGGCCAGAGGCGGGAATCGCCCAGGACCCAGAGAGAAAGGAGATACCTCGTCCCGCTAGCTATCTTGATCGGGGCAGCCCTTTCGCTAGCTTGTGCAACGGTCGTGGACGGGCGCACCCCAGACCAATCTGGGCCTGTGCCCTCCCTCAAGCCCATCAGAAGGGTAGGCCTCGGGACTTTGACGGGCATATCCATCTGTCCAGCGGGCG
>CAYWSC010000197.1:0-4267 GCA_964460695.1 Hadarchaeota archaeon (SeqCode) | reverse complement strand
TGTACCTGTGGAGAAGTGGCATATACCTCCAGAGGGGATTCACCGGGCCGAAGATGGGACGTATCCCGGGCATGAAGTGATCTCGTGTGGAGAGCGGATAGGACGAGATCACAAGGAGGGTTATGCCGCGGACATACTGGAAGTCGACGATCCACTTCATCTGCTGCGGCGTCAACCCGTTGCCGTAGAGCGCAAAGGACTCGGAGACGACGTACGGACTCCCCTTCTGGTGGGCTATGCTTGAGGCGTACTTCACGAACTCGGGGTTCTCCTTGCCGGGGAAGATCTGCCGCGAAATGACATCGATTCCCGGTGCGTCCATTCCACCCAGGGCGAGAAGCACGTTCCCAAAGCCATGCTCCAGCGCGCCTAGCGCCTCGTGCTCGCCCCCTAGATGACCTGTAAGTACAAGTCCACGCCTTCTGCACCAGTCTCGGAGAGTGTCTAGGAAGGATGCTCGGAATCGGCGTGAGACCCAGTCGAAGAAGTCGATCCTAGCCTCTTTGTCCCTGCTGGAGAGTCGGCTGCTACTGTGGGAGAAGGCATTCAGCCTGTCGAGGATCGAGTAGCCGAAAGATCTACGGAAATCCTCCTCAAGGCCCCTCGTCCAGGGGACCTCCTCTCCCGGTTTGACTGGTCTGAAGGCTGGCTCGTCGGTGAAGGCAAACATGATCGTCCTGGCGAAGTGCTCGCCGACCGCGCTCTCATAAGCGGCGTAGGTGGTTTCTATAAAGGTCAGGGCCGTCTCCGGGTCGAGAAGATCGGTGTCAGGGTGGCGGAGGCGGGTTCCAGCCTCCTCTAGCGAGGTGAACCTAGGAACCTCGCTGGGCACCCACGCCCCGTTCTTGAGCCTCATGACCTTCGCCACAAGGTCCGGACGGAGCTGGAGGACACGGCCACAGGCATTCCCCGATGGCCAGCCGCCCTCATCGTAGAGCCAGTACGACATTCCTAGACGCGCCGCTTCCTCAACGACTAGGCGGACCCTCTGGAAGAAGCCCTCCGAGAGGTAGGGTGGGTCCATCTGGTTGTTGAAATTCTCCGGCTCGAACTCGGGGGGCATCGGTACTGGACAGACGGATCTCGCGTCGTGAAGGAACATGTCGTGCAGCTGCTCGATCAAGACCTCGGGGTCCAACGAGTCGTTCCAGAGCCAGAAGTATGCAGGCCACCAATGCGAGTCTGGACTCTTGAAGCGTCGAGCCGAGAACGCAGGCAAGAAGCATCACTCAACCTTGAAACCTAAGGAGTCACAGAGCAACTGCATCGCCCTAGGGGGACCCGGCCCTCTCCACCACTCCTGCGACGAAGCGGTTGATTGCCGCTGCGACCTCGGCCGGTGCCTCGAGCGGTAGGTAGTGAGATGCCCCTCTTATCCAAACCAGCTCTATGTTTGGACGCCTCGGTATCAGGAGGTGTTCGCGCATCGGCCTGCTACGCCCTCGGTCTCCCCAGAGCTCGAGGACGGGGAGAGAGGTGGTCTCAAGGAAGGATGTGCCGTCCCAGCTCCTCCATATCCTTCCGAAGGCCTCGATCTGTTGAGGGGTCCAGTGCCTCTGGACTGAATTGCGCATCGTCTCCACCAGCGGTGGGAGAGGTTTTGGCTCTGGGTCTCCCTCCCGCCGGTTAAAGAGGTGGGCAGCGTGAGCGTTGGTCCAGCCCTCGATGGATATCACGCCCAGCACTCTCTGAGGCTCCTCGCTTGCGACCTCCATGGCCGTCATGCCGCCTATGCTGTGCCCACCGACAAAGAAGTTCTCGTAGTTCACCTTGTCAGCCACAGACAGGACATCGCTGGTGAACTGCTCTACGGATCCTTTGCTCGGGGGAGGCCAGCTTCCCCCATGGCCTCTCAGCTCCGCGATGGTCAAGTCCACACTAGGGTCCATGAGGTTTACGACCTCTACCCATTCTCGCCGGTCACAGAAGGAACCTGGAATCAGGATCAGTCTGGGACCGCTAGCCTCTCGGCGGAAAGCTTTGATGAATCCTTCATCTGCTCGCACTCGTATCTCTTCGTATGTTGGCGCTAAGCTGGCGGAGGTCATGGAGGAGAAGAGACCGATCTCTGCCGCTTTAAACCTTTCTTCACGCGTGCTCTAGCCTTCTCCAGACCGTCAAATAGCCCAGTCAGAATACGGCTTGGGCCAAGGATACGCATGCCCGTCCTTTCTGCGTCATACGTGTCGTCCTCCTTTTCGTTCAGCAGGAACTACACGAGCGCCATCGCCGATACCTTTTAGTAACGTGCTCTTCAAGGCGCGCAACGAAAGGGAGGCGACGCATTGTCAGACAAGCTAGCGATAAGGGGCGGCCCGAGGGCGGTTCCCGAGGGCGCCATTGCGAAGTGGCCTCCCGTCGATGATCTCGACCGAAAGATGGTCATCTCGTCGCTTGAGGGGGACAATCACGCCTTCGGGCCTAACTGTGAGGCGTTCCAGGAGGAGTTCGCCAAGTGGAACGGCAACAAATACGCATTGACCACGAACTCCGGGACGGCCGCCCTCCACATGGCCGTCGCCGCATGTGGCTGCGGAGCGGGAAGCGAGGTGATCGTTCCCGCGTACTCCTGGTCATCCACCGCCACCTGCGTTCTACACCACAACGCCGTCCCGGTCTTCGTCGACATAGACTACGAGACTATGAACATCGATCCGGGTAAGATAGAGGAGGCAATCACCCCGAGGACCAAGGCGATCATCGTTGTCCACCTACACGGACTTCCAGCAGACATGTCAGAAATAAGGGAGGTCGCGGAGGATTACGACCTGAAGGTGATTGAGGATGCGTGCCAGGCCCATGGCGCGACCTATGCGGGGAGAAAGGTGGGGACCCTAGGCGACTGCGCAGCCTTCAGCTTCAACCAGAACAAGTGCCTCTGCTCGGGCGAGGGAGGCATGTTCGTCACGGACGACGAGGAGCTGTTCGAGAGGGCAAAGCAGCTGTGGTCCTTCGGCGAGACGCGAATGCCCTCCGAGGAGCGCGACTACCACGCCTACGCGCTCGGCTGGATGTACAGGAACAACGATCTAACAGCAGCCTTCGGCAGGGCCCAGCTGAGAAAGCTGGACGGGTATCTTGAGGTTCAGAGGAGAAATGCCGCCCGCCTCTCGAGGCGGCTTGAAGACGTCGAGGGACTTATCCTCCCCACCGAGCCTTCCGACCGCAGGCACAACTGGTACAACTATACGATTCGATTCGACATGGAGTCCCTGGGCCACGTTCAGGATGCCGCAGCGTTCAGGGATAGAGTTGTGGATGCCTTGGTTGCCGAGGGTGTGGAGACAGGGGTCTGGCAGAGGTTCATCCTCCCCGCAATGACTGTGTTCAGAGCTAGAAATGCGTATGGAGGGGGCTGTCCTTGGAGGTGCGGCGAATACTCTCCACACATGTATTCTCCCGAGCTGTTCCCCCAGGCACAGAGGCATTGTGAAAGCCATACAGGGATCACGACCCCTCTCAGGTCGCCCAACGGCCCCGAGGTTGTAGACCTCATCGCCGAGGGGATTCGTAAAGTGATGGATAATATCGACCAGGTCTAAACTAGGTGAATGGCATGAGGGCAGGATTTGCCGAGACCGATATCGCACCGCCTGTCGGAACCCTCAAAATAGGGTGGAAGAAGATAATCGTCTCTGAGGATGTCTTGGACCCCATATTCGCCCGGGCAGCCGTATTCGAGAACGGCCCGGCGAGGGTGGGATTCATACAGCTTGACACGCTCAGCGTTAGGTGGACGCAGGCCTCCCAGATCAGGGCTGAGATAGAGAGAAGGTTCGGCTTCCCTGGATCAAACGTGATGGTATCGGCGACCCACAACCACGCCGGCCCCGCTGTCGCGAATGCGGGCGACGTGCCACGCGACGAGAGATACGTCAAGCTGCTCGTCGAAAGATCGGTCCAGGCATTCGGCGATGCTCTGGGGAGGATGACAGAGGCGCAGGTTGGATTTGGAAGCTGCTTCGAGTTCCGCGTCTCCCACAACAGGAGGGTGGTGATGAGGGACGGCACTGTGAGGACTCACGGAACCTTCTCAGACCCGATGGCCCTCTACATAGAGGGTCCCATAGATCCAGAGGTCTGCGTCCTCGCTGCCAGGGATCTAGAAGGGGAGCTTCTAGGAGCCATGGTGAACTTCGCTTGCCATCCTACCCACCATGGGCCCGACTCCTTCATATCTGCCGGGTTCCCCGGCGTCCTGGCAAGGGAGATGAAGGACGCCGGCTGTCCCGTAACACTGTACCTGAACGGGGCCTCGGGAAACCTT
>CAYWSC010000196.1:0-4269 GCA_964460695.1 Hadarchaeota archaeon (SeqCode) | reverse complement strand
CAGAAACCCGGCTGCAAAGACGCCTACGCCCCCAATACCGAGGAGGCTGTTTGCTAGTGTCGGCACGCCGGAGGCAAATACGATCCCCGTCGAGCCGACCAAGATCATTCCGAGGTTGTAGACCCAGTGCTGCTGAGCCTTAAGCGCGCCCAGCGCGCTGAGGGCGTGACCTGGGAAGTTGAACCACGGATGAATCGCGATCGCCGCCCAGATGAATACGAGGGCCAGGAGGGGGGCAAGTATTCCGCATACGCCGCAGACCTTCCTCGGAAGCCAACCCACTGAAGACCACCTCTTGGACTGGACAGGTCCTCGCATAAATACCGCACCCCGCAGGATGCGTTTCATGCGAACCAGATCGCCTGCACCGTGTTGATCCCGGAAGAAATAAATACGCCTCACCGGACTTGCGCCACGTGCGTTCCTTCACTGTGGCAGCCGTCCTTCTGACACCGGCCTGGTGGCCACGTCTGTGGTCCAGCCCCACCAGGCCGCAGCCGGGGGTCTGAGGGACACGCTCAGAGACGGCGAGAAGGCCTTCAGAAAAACCCTCCTCAGCCTCTACAGCGGCGGATTCGTGGATCCAAATACGGGGCTTCCCTACGACACGGTCACCTGGAACACCTCTAGCTCTGCCGATGAGTCGATAAGCGGCAACGACCTGTGCGAGGAGTTCACCCCGTTCTGGGTGTACATGCTCGCCACGGGCGATCCGAGGATAGTGAGGATTGTAAGGAAGGTGATGCGCGCCTACGTCACCTACCTCGACACGGGAACGGGCTTCGTTGGTAACTATCACTTCGACACTTTGACAGGCGAGCTCTCGCCGGGATTCAACGAGGATCTCAGCGGCGACAGCTGGGGAATGGATGGGCGGCTGTTAGTGGACGCCGAGCATGGGGCGGAGGGGGTGTTGTACGCCACGTTTCCGGCGAGGTGGTACTTCAAAGACCAGAGGACCATCCGGAGTCTAGAGAGCTACGCGGAGAACCTTCTCAGCCTGAACGACGACCCCAGGTTCGTTCATTTCCACATGTACTACGGCAACGCCTATGATACCTGGCAGGTGGACGACTGGAGCGGCAGGCCTGGGTACTGGTTCGACTCCTCCCTATGGGCCAAGGCTAGCCCCGAGGCCTACGCGGATCTGATGGAGTTCTGGTGGATCCTTCCGGCCCTCGGATGTGCCGTTGTCACCGAAAGCGAGCACCTGAGGGATCGAATCACCAACAGGGTTGGCAGGGTGATGCAGAACATAGTGGAGAGGCAGGGACCAGACGGTCGGGTGGACTTCGTCTACCGAATGGACGGTACCTTCTCCAACTTCTCGAGAGGATATGCGGTGGAGCCGACCATCTACAGCTACCAGAACTGGCTCAGGGCCTGCTACTTCATGGACCACCTCACCAACGACTCCACGTACGTTGATTCGGCCGGCCGCTTCCTCAGGTGGTACGTGGAGAACGACATGCCGACGGATAACCCGGAGAAACTGGTCTCCTTCCTCGTCTTCCACTACTTCTACACCGGACAGGGGGAATTCCTCGACCTTGCAAAAAGGGTGGTGGAGAGACTCGAGGAACCAAGTGGCGGGTCAGCGCTAGTCTCGTGGGCTGTGTCTCACGCTATTCTGCACTCGGCGACGGGGGACGAAGAGGAGCTCAGAAAGGCGCTTCGGGCCGAAGCCCGGCTAAGGGAGAGCTGCTATCGGAGGATCTGCTCCAAGCGCGTGTACATGCTCGACGAGGAGATCAAGGCGGCGCGCAACATCTCCCACTGGGATGTCGACCTGTTCCGGGGGAGGATATCCGGTGTGTTTTTCTGCGCTGAGAAGGGAAAGGAGGCCAAGGGACTGGTGGACAGAAACCTCCTCCTCTTGGGCTGGCTCCTCGATCCAAGCGTCCTCAAGCCGAGGGAAGGCGTGCCGCTGGTTCCAGCCGCCCTCCTTTTCGCAGCAGCAGCCGTGGCCTTTGCCCTCTGGAAGAAGCCGCGCCGGAAAACCAGCAAGGCGAAGCCCAAGGCCCCAAGAGATGTGTCAGTGGAGTGCAAGGGATTTGAAGATATCCAAAAGTGCTACAGGTGTCGATACTACACTGCCTCCGGTGCAAAAGAGTTCTGTTCGAAGTTCCTTATCGAACTCAAGACTTAACCCAGGGCATTATCACAGGTAGCTTGCATCTGTGCGAAGAGACCATCAAAAGGCCGAGCATTCTGCTCGACGGATGTTAGCTTAGAAGGCTCTCGAGAGGAAGCATGCTCGTCGCGTCTGGGATCAACAGGCCACCCACTACCGATAGGGACGTGCAACTACACCGGATTGGCCCGGTGACTAATCGGCCTGGAGTTGTCTCCGCTTCAGGTCGTTTGATGACAAGAGAATCCTAGAACCCCACAGGATGCTAGAGGACCAACCCTCCTTCGATTGTTTTTGAAGCTAATAAGAGTCAATAGGGCGAGATCTTCAAATTCCGGACGCCTTCGAAGTGCCCGACGTTGCGCGTTACAAGGGCCTCGCAGCCGGCTGAGATGCATATTCCCGCGATGAGCGCGTCATTCTGCTCGATCTGCCTTCCTCTTTCCCTTGTCTCGACAAATATCTGTCCGGCCTTCTCGGCGGATGGTGCATCCATCTTGAGGACGTAGAGCCTGTCCAGAACAGCCCTCAGCTGTTCGGCTGCCCTCGCGCGCCTGCGTCCTCGCAGTGCCCCCAGACCCAGCCAAAGTTCGAAAACAGACACCGCAGTTATGGCTGCACCGCCCTCCGCGTCGAGTCTCTCAGACTCTGCAACAGCTTCTTCGACGCCCCTTAGGAGATCTATAACGAAACAGGTGTCCACACATTTCAACGCTTGTCCATCCTCCCGATGAGTTCGGCCGTCGAACGTCTCCTCGTCTCGGAGATCGCAGACTCAATCGCTTTGAGTTCTTCGGGGGTTAGGTCGCCCCACATCCCGGCGCATTCGCTCAGACGTGCCCGCTCCGTTAGCCTCCTAATAGTGTCGCTGAAGCTCTCGCCCTTCAGCTTCAATCTCTTGAGTCTCTTGTAAACGTCGTCGGTAACAGAAAGGGTTCTAGTGGTCATGATTCTGTGTACGCATACACATATATAAATCCGTTCGCAATCCCGCAATCCCACAATCCCACCTGCAGACCTAAGGACAACCCGCTTTTTTCGCGTGGGACATTTCCGACTGCTTCCTCACAGTAGAGGGGGCAGTACGCCTGTCGTCACCTCCGATTTGCCCGGCCGCATCGTCGCATCGGCAAGAGAGATTTATCGCCCCAGCTGCTGCGAAGCAGCTAGCAGGAGGCCACAGGCGGTGTCATCGGAGGAAGGCGTTGCCCCCCGCGCCTTGTCTCCTCAGATTCCCGAGGCCTACATGCCTGATGCCATCGATTCAACGCACATCAACCGCGTAGGTTGTTCCCGGACCTTCCGACTCCAAGACACACCCCCGGGCCTCTGGCTGCCAGCCACATGAAGCTGGATCTATACGGGGGTGCGAGCTCGCACTGGCTGCGTTACTGGTGCTCGTCGTGTCGTCGGCGGCCGCTCTAGCATCAGATTCACCAGACGTCATAATAGTGCCTGACAACTACACCAGTCACTCTGAGGAGTCATCATGAATGTGTCCACACGGGGAACACGATATTGTTGGGGGTCACATTCATCGTTCTCTCGCTGTTCCACTCCTGGAGACGGAGCCGGCAGTGTCTAAGACGGCATATATGAATCCCGTCATCCGTCCCCTCGCTCTCCTCCCGTCCCGCGCGGCCACGCCTCTTGAAGTCCCTCAATGCTTATGGAATCCCTCTAGGAATGCTGCAACTTCTCAGGCGGTCCTATTTCATACCCTCGTCTTTCGACGTTTTACCCCCGCACGCATAGTCCAAAGGAACATCTCGCTAGGGCGGGATCAAACCCAGAGGTGGGTGGCAAGGATTTTTCTCCTCATACTTCTCTATGAGGGACCGGTGGCAAAAGGGAGGTGAACCAGATCGGCAAGAACAAGGACCCGGCTCTTGCGGGAAAGAGATTCGTCCGCCGGGCCGTGTATCATGATGATTCCCAGAGCCTCTACGAGTCTCCTGCAACGGACACAAGCCGCTTCCTAAGCGACTTCATCAGGCTCGAGGTCTCCCACGTCCCCATCACGACCTTCTGCTACATGGTCGCGACGCCGGACATCTGCCTCTACGAGACCCAGGTTGGCGAGGTCTACGGCGACCGCCTCAGCCCCGAGGAGAGGAACCGCAGGCTCCAGTCTG
>CAYWSC010000195.1:0-4276 GCA_964460695.1 Hadarchaeota archaeon (SeqCode) | reverse complement strand
GAGGTCTACGGCGACCGCCTCAGCCCCGAGGAGAGGAACCGCAGGCTCCAGTCTGAGGAGCCGAGCTACGTCAAGGGGATTGATGGGCTGAGACGCGAGGGAACAGACATCCTCAGGCTCGTGATAGACGAGCTGAAGCCGAGGGGCATCGAGGTTCTAGCAGAGATCAGGATGAACGATACGCATCACAAGGCACTGGACCCGGATGACCCATCCTGTCCGAAGTTCGCCTTGGACAACCCTCAGTTCGTGATCAAGCAGCCGGACGGGAGGACCAACGAGACGGCGCTGGACTACTCCTATGAGGAGGTGCGGAGCCACCGGCTGGCCATAATGAGGGAGATTGTTGAGAGATACGATGTCGATGGACTAGAACTGGACTTCAACAGGTGGGCCAAACACTTCCCTAGGCACCAGGGCCGAGAAAAGGCCCACATCATAACCGATATGGTTCGAAGGATCAGGGAAATGATGGACGAGGTCTCCGAGAAGAGGGGAGGGGAGAGACTGACCCTGGGAGTCCATGTCCCGGAGACCCTGTGGGCCTGCTGGATGGCCGGGCTGGATCCGAGAACTTGGACGAACGAGGGGTGGATCGACTACCTAACCGTCGCCCCGTTCAACGAGACCGACCCGCAGCTCCACGTCGAGGAGTTCGCCGAGTTCACCCGCTCCACCCAGTGCGACCTCCTAGTATCCATGGGGGACATGATAGGCGGCACGTGGAGTGGTCCCCCGAGGATCAGTGGCAGGGGAGCCGCCAAGTTCAGAGACTGCTACAGCGGGATGCTTCTAACAGCAGAGGAGGCCAGGGCCGCGGCCCTCAACTACTACGCCTGGGGGGCAGACGGCATATCGTTCTGGAACATCTCGTGCAACATGGGGCGTTGGGGAAAGTGGTCGGGTCCAGCCCAGAGGGAGAGGATCTGGAGATGGATGAACGCCGTGGTTGCCCCCAAGCACGCTAGGAGGCTTCCTCGCCGGTACCACTACCTTCCGCTGTACAAGGGGATGAGCGAGAGGAGGCCACCGGTCAGGAACTATGCGTGGTATGCAGAGGGCCAGTCACCAACAGGGGTCTTCAAGACCCAGATACTCCGCTTCCCGCAAGAGTCCATCGGTATCAGGAAGGTCTACCACTTCAGGATGGCCGACGGACGTATGGGGGAGCGGCTCAAGGGCTGGCTCAGGTTCAACATCTTCCACATCGATCCAAGGGATGTTGTGACCGTGGACATTAATGGGGAGGTCATCCATCCCGACAAGGTCACCAGAACCACGCTCGACGTCAATCAGATCGGCCTGCCGGGGCAGTTCTTCGAGATCAGTCTTGAGGACTGCCCACCCTTCAGGGGGGACAACGAACTAGGCCTCACCGCCCAGGTGCTTCACGGCCAGTCCGAGGCATATATGGAGGAGCTGGACATCCTCGTGGAGGAAATCCTGGAGGCGGAGATTTAGACTCGGCGATTGTGCTTTGGGAAAAGGTGATGGGAGGCCTGAGAGATCAAGAGTGAGCAAGCAGCCTAGGACACCTATTTCAGTCCCAGGTGAGCAGCGCGCAGGCCGGTGGTACGTTGGAGCTTCCTGATCCGCATATCGGAATCGTGCTGAATGTCGGAGACAAGAAGCACCTCTTCCTAGACGACAACTTCATCGTTGAGACCTCGGTTAGGGTCCGGCCCGTGATGCACTCCCCCGTGAAGAAGGGGCCCGTCTTGTTCCCAGACAAGCCTTGGGAGAGGGGTGGCTTCCACCGGGGCTCGGTTATCGTGGAGGACGGAGTCTTCAAGATGTGGTACGGAGGTCTGGATGAAAGCGGCAAGACCCAGTGCTTCTGCTACGCCTTCTCTAGGGACGGCATCGCGTTGGGAGAAGCCGAGCCTCGGAATCTTCGAGTGGAACGGATCTAGAGACAACAACATAGTGATGGTCCGAGAAGAGGAGGAAAACCTCGCCTCGGTCTGCGTCTTCAAGATCCCCACGACCCGGAGGACGAGAGAAGATACAAGCTCGTCTATGGCTACTTCTCCCGGGATGAGGAAGGCCGCAGGCTGTTCGGCCTGTCGGCAGCGACCTCGCCGGACGGACTGCACTGGACTAGAATCCTCAAGCCCCTCTTCGTCGACGATAAGCCCTTCGACACGTTCAACGTCGTGTTCTGGGACGACTACCTCGGCAAGTACGTCGCCTACGTTAGGAGAAGGGTGAAGCAGAAGCTGCCTCCGCGGGAGCGGTCTCCCTCCGAGCCAACCGGCCGCCGCTATGTGGGAAGAGCCGAGTCCACAGACTCCGTCAACTGGACAAGCCCCAGTCAATAGCCCTAGGGCCAGATGAGAGGGATCCCCTCCAGTCGGACTACTATGGCTCCGGTGCCTTCAAGTACTGCCACCACGCCTACTTCATGATGACCCCATTCTTCGAACATGCCACAAACCAGGTATGCATACGTCTGGAAAGCAGCAGAGACAACCTCGTCTGGCACCTGGTCGGCGGCATGAGGCCTTTTAGCCACTACTGCTTTCTCGTCGAGTGGGACTCGATGCAGGTCTATCCCCTCGTCCGAGCTGTTCCTAGGGGAGACACGCTCTACTTCTACTACCTGGGAAGCGATATGGGTCACTACGCGGGTAGGCCTCGCTCCAAGCAGAAGCGAAAGGTGGCGATCGGGGTGGCGACGCTCCCCCTCGACGGATTCGTCTCGCTTCAGGCGGGGTACATGCCCGGCGTGGTCACCACCTGGCCCCTAAGGTTCGCCGGCAATTCTCTTTAAGTCAACGTGGAGACCTACAAGGTGGACGAGGAGACGTGGCCAGGCAGCGGCGTAGCTGTCGAGATACTCGATGAGCACGGCTACGTCATACCGGGGTATGAACGAATCAACTGCGACAGGATCAGGGAGAGCGGCTGCCAGCAGAGGGTCAGTTGGAAGGGGAAATGGGACCCGGCGCCGCTAGAGGGGAAGCCCGTGAAACTCAGATTCTATCTCCGCTTCGCGAAGATCTACTCCTTCCAGTTTAGACACAACCCAAACTAGAAAGGGTCCTCGAGGCGATGGCACGATAGGCTCGATCGCAAGAGAAGGTTCAATTCAGTTCGCCAAGCCAAGCACCTTGGCCAAGGAATCCTCCTAGACGCATGATCGCCAGCCATTGTTGTGTTCTGCTTCTCGACACCATCGTGTCGAGAGGGGCTGGACGCCCACAGGGACTAGGAGTCTGAATGGATCGGGAGCGCTGCCGGCAGACACAGGATATCGAACCGAAGAGTAGGGGGAGAATCTGGTGTTGCCCACTTATGCCGTGTAGCAACTTTGACCTCCAATGAGAAAAGATATAAATCCCTTTGTCCCTTAAGGTCTAAAGGTGAAAAAGACGTGGGAGCGATCAAGGTTTACGTGTCTGACGAGGTGGAAAAGAAATTCAGAGAGGCGGCGATGAAGCTCTACGGCTACGGAAAGGGATCCCTGAGCATCGCTTCTGAAAAGGCCTTCTCCGACTGGGTTTCAAGAGTCTCGGAGATCACCGAGCTCATCGACATGGTCGAAGACCCTGTTAACGCTATATACGGAGTCATGTCCGAAGAGAAGCTAACCGGAGTGGATCTACAGCACGAAGCCAGCAAGATAAGGGCCAGACAAGCCCAGAGGTATCGGAATGCTCCTTGATGCCAACGTGTTCTTGGAGGCTGCCCTCGCCCAGAAACACGGCCCCGCGTGCAAAAGCTTCCTGGAAAAACTGAGAGACGGCAAGATACGGGCCGTGGTGACGGACTTCCACGTGGACTCTGTAGTCCTCGTCATGGAGAGCCGTGGGAAAGGGTGGAAGGAATTGTCACATTTCTTGGCCTCGCTTCGCGCCTACAAGGGTCTTAGAATCCTTGTCTTGGGACTGGACGAAAGAACAAAGGCTACTATGATAATGAGAGACTACAAGTTGGATTTCGATGATGCCCTTGCCGTTCAAGCCCTCAGAGAACTCTCCCTCGACACCATAGTTTCCTACGATGCTCACTTCGACGCGGTGGACTGGGTACAGCGCAAGACCCCAGAGGACCTAGTTTCACCTCGTGTTTAGGTCGGCTTCCTCGTCGTTTGGTGCCTTCTCGAGTTTCGTCGTAGCTACCTCGCGGTAGAGCCTCCTCTTGACCATCAGGCTCCAAACGACGTAGCCGCAGATCATCAGCGTGCCAGAGACCACGAGCCACTGTATTACAAAGATCCAGAAGAGCGCCCTGCTCTTCAACCTGAGCCCATCCTGCTCAATACGGGCCAGCT
>CAYWSC010000194.1:0-4301 GCA_964460695.1 Hadarchaeota archaeon (SeqCode) | reverse complement strand
AGAAGTGTGGCGTAGTCGAGGTTGCCGAGGCCTGGCCTCACCTCATCTAGATGTACCAGGGGCTTCTCCGAAAGGGTCACATCCTTCGCGTGGCAGCTCTTGATGTACGGTCCCAGCCTGTCTATGAAATCCGAGATGAGGTCCCGATTCGAATAGTACAAGCGGGGGCTGGACACGAGGTTGACGGGGTCGAAGTGAACTGCGAAGCGCTCTCGGTCGATCCTGCTTATAAGGTCGAGATAGCTATCTGTTGAATCCGGATACATCCATGGCATAGTCTCGAGGGTGTAGTACGTCCGGGTCGGTTGGACGGAGTCGATTATCTCCCTGACGGTCTTCACGATCAGATCGAGCGTTTCGCGCGTCATGTTCAGCGGATGGGGACCGGCCCAGCTGCTGCCCCTAGAGCCCGAGATGTTTACACAACAACGGGCGCCGACACGATCGGCCAAGGCGAGCTGTCTCTTGCACAGAGCTATGGCCTTTCGCCGCTCCTCCTCCACTGGGCTCAGCGGATTGCTCCAGGCACCTACCTCGGCTATGAGAATGTCGTTGCGCCTGGCCGCTTTTACGTAGGCCTCGACCAGCTCTGGATCATCGTCGCTGGTAAGTGGAAAGTACGCAGCCGTGTAGCCAGATGCCTTCAGCCTATCAACCCAGGCTTGCGGGTCGGAATAGCCAGAAACGGGGCCACCAAGCCTCATGAGCTCTTGCCAGAGAGCGTCCCACAGAAATGCTTTTCCGCCGTGATGAGACGGGAGAAGAGCCAGCGCGGGCTCTTCGGTCGAAGCAGTTTTCTTCTCCTGATAGGTTCCGGTCTCTCACCGAGAGGGGATGGTCATTGTATCCAGAGCTGGACACAGAAGTGCAGAGAAGTCGGCCCGACTATGTAGTGTACATTCCTCGAAGCCTTGATGGATCGACTCATGACACTGGGAACGAGCACTTCCTCGTCTTCGAGGGGCCGGATGGCTCGATGATGGCTGTCTGGACACAGAGTAGCTACGAGGGGGCCGGCGACCACAGGATCGTTTTCTCCAAGTCGGAGGATGGCGGAGAGACCTGGGAGAATCCCAAGAGGCTGGTGGGTCCTCGGTGGGTGGGAGACGGCCCCATGGCTAGCTGGGGATTCCCAATGGTCTCTCGATCCGGCAGGATCTACGTCGTCTACAACCAGTATAGGGGGATAGCAGATGTCACAGCCCAGATGACGGGCACCATGGACTGCATATACAGCGACGACTCGGGGAAAAGCTGGTCACAGCCAGGGACCGTGCCGATGAAGCGCAGTCCGTACGACCACCCCGATCCAGCCGTGCCCTCCAACTGGATTGTGTGGCAGAAGCCGATTAGAGACTTGGAAGGTCGGTACTTTACGGGCTTTACCCGGTGGGTGAGTAAGGCTAGGCGAACTCCTCCTCACAACGAGTCGTGGACATCGTGGGAATCGGTCGTCGAGTTCATGAGGTTTATGAACATAGACGACGACCCAGGGCCAGAAGAGATCGAGGTGGAGTATTCGGCCTGGGGTCGAGATGCCCTCAGGGTACCCCACTATTCCAACCCGATCCTCAGCGTAGCCCAGGAACCCAGCCTCGTCAGGCTTCCAGATGAGAGACTCTTCTGCACCATGAGAACTATGAGTGGATACATATGGTACTCCGTCTCGGAAGACGATGGTTGGACCTGGTCCAGCCCGAGGCCTCTGCTTAGGAGGGACCACGGACAAGTCATACTCCAGCCTCTGTGTTGCTGCCCGATCTACAGGCTTGGAGATGGACGCTACGTCCTCCTCCATCATAACAACGATGGACGCTTCGAGGGATGCTCCCCGGAGGATACGCGTCTAAACAGACGGCCAGCGTTCATCGCCCTAGGCGAGTTCCGGCCGGAGGCGGAGCAGCCCGTCTGGTTCAGCCGCTCAAAACTGTTCATGGACAGCGACGGCGTTGGCATCGGACCTCTGAAGAGGACTGAGATAGGAGTCTATCCCAGCCTGACTACGCGGAACGGGGAGGACGTGCTCTGGCATCCTGATCGAAAGTTCTTCCTCCTGGGCAAGAGGATCACTCCAGAGTTCCTTGAGGACCTAGAGGTCCCGTGAGAGTTTGGACAAGCTGTGTCGGGGCGATTCAGGGCTCCGGATGCAAGACGCTGGCGCGTCTGGAAACAAGCAGGACAACGAAGATTACGGCAACGATGTACTTCTGCCCGACCTCGGTGGCCAGCTGGTCGAGCTTGCGGCCAGCAGCGTCGAGAAGCGACTCTGCGTTGGGAAGTCGCCAGTCGACAAACTGGTTTATCGAAGACTCCAGCATCCCTTGGACGATGGATAGCTGGGTGGCATCCATCCCCTGTTCTCTGCACCTCTCTATGCGAGATGCCAAGGCGGCCACGTCGGGTCTTCCGAGAAATGTTGAGAGTCGAAGGGCATCGTGACAGGAAAGGTCTAGGGCGAACGTGTCGACGTACCCGCGGAGGATTGGCCAGGAATCGCTATCCTCCAGGCTCTCGGCGAGGTCTGCCAAGGATCTGCCGGCGGCTATGCACTCGCCCATTTGGGCGTATCTTCCCTTCTCTGTCATCGAGGCGGCGCGGCCGACCCAGCTTTCATAGATCAGTTCGGCATCGGAGGAGTTCCAGTCACGAGGCGCGTTCTGAAGAGCTCTACGGACCAGCCCGGCGAGATGCCCGGTTCCGGCCAGGTCTCCCTGCTGCAGTCTGTGTTTGGCCTCGTCCAGCGCCGCTTCCAGTGTAGATCTCAGCTGTTCAAGACCTAGGGATTCGATCTGGCTTTCAAGAAACTGGAGATCGCCTAGAAGCTCGCCTCTATCGGGTGAAGGGCCGGCGTCTTCCGGTGCTGGGTCGAGGTAGTCGTAGGTACCGTCACCGTCACTATCGGGGCCAGCGATGGGAAGGATGATTCGTGACGGGTATCTCCGTCCCATATGGATGGTGTTGTTTGAGATGCAGGTCTCCTCTGAGAAGGGGTACGAACCGGTGTTAGGGTTGGGTAGAAACCTGGGCGCGTTGCTTGATGTTATGTCTAGCCTTATCCTGTGGCCCTTATCGAACACTATGCTTGTTGACCAAAGGTCAATCCAGAACTCGTACACCTCTCCTCTCTCAAGCGGGTCTATCCTCTCCATGGAGATTCTGTGGGAAGCCCTTATCGCTCCGTCGAGAAGGAGGATCGACCTTCCATCTGGGTACACGTCTGTTAATTTGGCCATAAAGTCCGTGTCTGGGCAGGAGGACTCTGCGAAGAGCTGTACGTAGATCCGGCCGGTCACCTCCACCGGAACCTCTAGGGGAGGAGTTGAGAAAACGATGACGTCGTCCCTCGTCTCCACCTGTCTCTGATCCCTCGGGCCAGCGGGCAGAATGAGGTTGGCCCCGCCAACAGTCGGAACGGGATCCCTAGGATCGTACAGATAGCTGATGGCCTCATCCGGGCCTGGCTCCTTGACCAATCCGTGGGAGGAGAGATACAGGGACAGATTGACGTGGGGGACAGGCCAGTCCCGAGCACTCCGCCATTCGTTTCCCGGCGCGTCGTGGTTTTCAACGTCGCCCATGACGTAGTACCTTACCGGCGGATCATCTTCGACACCGTTCTCCTTGCCTTTTAGCCAGTGATCGTAGAACCTTATGGTGTCTGGCCAGAGCTCTGGGTAAAGCGAGTTTTCTGGGAATGTGAGATCTCCTTGCACCGTGCTGCCCATGCCGCCGTGCCACCACGGCCCCATGATCAGGATCTGGTTTCCCCTTGAGCCCGCTGAGGCTAGATGCTGCCTCGTGACAAAGGAGTCGATGGTTCCCTGCGAGAATATGTCGAACCAGCCGCCGATGTGAATGGCGGGGTAGGTCATGTTGGAAACACGCTCCTTACAGTTGAGCAGCCGCCACCTAGAGTCGTAGTTCGGGTGGGAGAGAAGTTCGAGAAGCTGCTGCTGATTGCCGAAGGCAGACCACCAACCCTCGACCAGGGACTTCCTGAAGACCCCGCCTTGGAAGAACATCTGTGAGTATAGGTCGTCCGCAGCAGCCAAGATGTGCTGGCAGACCAAGCCGGGCGGGTAGCTGCCCGCCATCAGGTTCTGGGAGATTCCTAGAGCCGAGCCTCCCCAGGTTCCTATGAGGCCATTGGACCAGTTCTGATCGATGATCCATCTAGCCGTGTCGTATCCGTCTCGGTGCTCTCCCCAGCCCTCCGCCTCGAAGGGCATCTTTTCACCTTCGGACCAGCCGTAGCCCCTCCAGTCCTGAGTGACCACGGCGTAGCCGCGTGCCGTCAGCTC
>CAYWSC010000193.1:1929-4320 GCA_964460695.1 Hadarchaeota archaeon (SeqCode) | reverse complement strand
CGTATCCGCCGAGGCTGTACACCATGGCCTCGGTAACAAGCAAGGAGAAGATGGATTTCTCGTTTAGCGTGACGGCCCGAAGACGGATAGGGAGGCTTCAAATCCAGTACTCCACCTTGGCCCAAGGAGAACCTGTCTTTGTCGGCGAGAAGCCGGAGGGGGCTTCGCCGGAGGACATTGGATTGTCGATAACCCCGATAAGCGAGCTCTTCAAGTGGACTGAAAACGAGCAGGTTCCAAACGAGATCATACCGGTTGAGGTGAAGTATGGGAATCGGACGCTCGAGGGGGCATTCTTCGACTTTCCCATGCTGAGGATGTTTACAGCCCCCGATCTCTCAGGTCTGGTATTCACCTCCTTCCTGGTCCTGAAGAACAACACCGACGTGCTCTACTTTGAAGGGATATCGGACTTCTTCTTCAACCGTCTCGGCGGCTTCGTGGAGGTAGAGCTCCCCGAGGGAGTAGAGGTTAGGAGCTCGATTGAAAGCATGAGGATAAGAAGGAACAACAACGTTACCTCCTTTTCGTCCGCACCGGAGCTGCCGGCAGGATGGAAACCGATAGAGGATCTCCCGTCCTTCGGAACCATCGGTTTCTCCGATGTGGAGGAAGACGAGACCTTCTCGATCGACTTCACCATCGACACCCCTAAGAGACCTAGGGGATTGATCGCCCAGGTTGTTAGGGTCTACGCCGACGGGGATCTCGTCGAAATCGTTGTGAACCTGATAGAGTGATCGACATGAAGTCTGGCATCGTCGTCATCCTGCTAACGGCCTTTGTGATAGCCCTGCAGGCCTCCTACTCGCAGGGCCCCCAGAAGGGGAACCTGGTTCTCGTCTTCACAGGACGGATGCCCGGCCTGGGAGAGGCCATCAGCCAGATCGTCAATGAGTGTGGCTATGAGGCTGTCTTGGTCAAGGAGGATAGCTTCCGGTCGCTTCTCACCCTCCCCCAGACGATCTGCGTCGTGATAGCTGCCTTCAACCCTTCTGACTTCGTGTTCCTGGAGGAGTTCACTCCGGCCTTGGAGAGGTATCTTGAGGAGGGGGGTTCGCTCGTCGGGATTGGATCTGTATGCAGTTGCGAAGACCTTGGGGACCTCGCTGTCAAAGTGTTCCCCATACGCGGAAACACAACTCTGATGGGTAAGCGTCTTGGAGACAGATTTGGATCCAAGCTGGTTCTTTCAGAACCTGTCGAGGGGATATCGGATGGGCTGCCCTCGAGCTTTGTCGTCACGCAGAACAGGTTCGTGGTATGCAAGGGGCCGTCCGGTCCCGTGGATCCCTTCAATCCAGGCGGCGACGTGAGGGTGGTGTACAGGGAGGAGGAGACCGGAGCACCGCTAGTCGTCACGTTCCAGCGGCACGGCGGAGGTAGGACGGTCTCAATGCCCGGGTTCTACACAGTGAACATAGAGAGACTTCCCTTCTACTGGGGGAGGCTCGTCAACGAGTCCGAGTTCAGGGAGCTTGTGAGAAGGAGTGTTATCTGGGCTTCCGAGGGATCGGCGCGGTATCAGACGCTCTGCAGCGCGCTCGATCAGACGCTCTCGGAAAGGGCAGAGCAGATGTCCCAGGTCAAGAAGGTCGGCGAGGACCTGAGCAAGGCGCAGAGGATTCGAAGAATCCTGTTTCTCTCCGTCCTATGGGCAGTGGTAGCCGCAGTAGACCTGTTCCTAGTGGTGAAGTTCATCTATCCGAGGATACGCTCCGCCGCCTAGGCTGAGGAACCTCGGTGAAGTTGCTCAGCGAGCTTTTGGAACTGTTCGTCGTAGCCGAGCAAAATCAGGGCATCGTCTTGTTGTATGACCTCGGAATCGCTCGGGTTGCTTATGGTTCTCGGCGGTTCTCCCGCCTTGACCAGCCCCACTATCATCAGGCCGGTGCTTTTTCTGAGCCTCTCCAGTGCCTGCCCAACAGTGAGCCCAACAAGATCCGTGTCTCTCATCGCGACCTCTCTCAGGTCGGCGCCCTCCACCTCGGAGGTGATGTCGTCTACAAAGTCGATAACATGTGGCTCGTCAACCGCACTTGCGAGCATCCTTCCAGTCAGAGCTTCGGGAGAGATTACGTTTTGGACACCAGACTCCTTGACCAACTCTACCAGCTGCCTCTGCCTGATTGACGCGACGATCTTGGCCGACTTGTTGACTTTCCTGCAGGCGAGAGCGGCGAGGATGGTGCGCGAATCGTCCCTTAGATTGATAAGGATAGTCTTTGCTTTCTGGGCGTTTGCATCTTGGATGGACTCGGGCTGGGTTGGATCTCCCAACACGGGAAAAACACCCAGCCTGAGGGCCCTGTCGACTCCCTCCGAATTCTCGACGACCACGGCGATCTTCTGTCCTGCATGGAGAAGCTGTCTGATCGCCTCTTCTACCAC
>CAYWSC010000193.1:0-1829 GCA_964460695.1 Hadarchaeota archaeon (SeqCode) | reverse complement strand
TTTAAATTGCTAGTGGTGCCTCAGCACCGTCCTGTCTAGCAGCCTAGTCGCTTTCCACATGTGGATAAAAGGCAGCATCCTTCTGTAGGTTTGAAGCGAGAAGATCTCGTCGATCGAGTATTCTCTAGAGAGATAGCTCACCATCTTGTCATGGTAGTACGGCGACTCCTCGATGACAGACCGGGCGAATCGCGCAACCTTCATCTCTCCGTCTATCCTTGAGAGGAGCCTCGGACCATAGGCATCTGGATGGCCCTCTATGATCGATCTCGCTGCGATCCATCCAGAGAGGAGAGCACTGTGGATCCCGCCGGCGTGATATGGGTTGGCGAGGGCTGCAGCATCTCCACATATGAGGAGGTTTTCCACTTTCAGGGGGTGTACCACGCCGAGGGGGATGCATCCAGCCGTCTTAGAAACTACTGTGTAGTCGTCCAGCTCTTGGGAGAGAAAAGACTCGAGCCTCCTCCACTTCTGGGCTGGAGGATTCTTGGCCCACCCGATGCCGACGTTTGCCTCTCCGGGGGACTTGGGAAAGATCCAGCCGTAGCCGACCGTGCGGGGCAGGAAGCGAAGATAGAGCCTCCTCCAAAGGGTCCTCACATCGGCGCGCACCTTGTACTGTATGGCCAAGGCGGTCTGCGGGGGGGTGATGCCGTACTCCCTGCTTGATTGGCTGGGAAAACCGCTGCAGTCGAGGACATAGTCGTAGGCATGTCTAAGCGGCTGTATCGCCGCGGCCGTCCCAGCTGCCACTTCTGCGCCTAGTGACTCGACTTCTTGAGCTAGCGAGGCAAGCCAGAGGTCTTTGTCCAGGATCCAAACTGGGGTTGAACCAACCCTTATGGAGTGGAGTCCTTCGACCTTGACAAGGATCTCGTCGATCTTGGATCTGGAGTTCGACGGAGAGCCCGGGAGGATGTGGTACAGGTCGAAGAGGGCCTCACCGCATCTCACCGGCCTGCCTATTTCCTCGTGCTTCTCGAAGACCACGACATTGGCGTCGTTCCTTGCGAGTTCTCTCGCAGCGATTAGGCCTGCTGGCCCAGCGCCTATGACTGCCACCCTCAAGCCGGTTGCATCCTCCCAAGCCGAGACGGTTAGCCGGATCAGAAATCCCCTTGGAGTTGGCCGCCTCTGCGTGTAGAAGCATGCAGAGGCTAAAAAGTTTTCAGATCGTAGACAACGTGCCCCCTGCTGTTGTCATGTGTAGGGATTTGGCATTCAGACGCTTTCCAGTAATTCGCTTCGACCGAATGGAGCCGTTCCTCCCAGTCAGAATAGGGTTCTCGGTCTTCCGCGAGCCTGCTGACTCGAATGTGGACTACAAGAGGAAGCTCGGTTCGAAAGCTGCCCTCGACTTCGACGTTCCCGGACTAGATATGGTCATAGAGTACGGGATCTGGTGGGACTGGGACATCGAACACCTATACGAGCTCGAGGCGATATGGGTGTACGTGGGCCGAGATGGGAGGTACCTGAGGGTCGAGGCAAGCTGGCACGGTCGCTACAACGACATGATGATGGGTGGAGACCTCCGCTTTGTTGATGGGAGGCCCGTGCTCTACTCACAGCCCGGCAAGCATGCATTTGCTCCCACGCCGCTCTGGTTCGAGCCAAAGGAGAAATTAACGCCCCAGTGTGCGAAAAATGCGGGGTCCCGGGGCCTCTTAGTAACACCGCTGTTCGAGGGAAGGATAACAAAGGACGCAGAGGCCGACCAGCTCGCAAGGAGGTACCTAGCCGCGAAGGCCTTCGTGCCTTCCTTCGAGTTTTCGAAGGAATGGAGAGCTCCAAGGGCCATGTTTGTGCCCTGGCGGCTCTTGGAG
>CAYWSC010000192.1:0-4332 GCA_964460695.1 Hadarchaeota archaeon (SeqCode) | reverse complement strand
CCATCCCGAGTTTCGACTAGACTTTAGGGGTTGGTTCCGCTATCTCCAGTACTCTAGGGCCTTTCTTAGCTCCTCGTGGGACTTTGCGTACTCCTCGAGTGAGACGCCCTCCTCCACGGCTTGGAGAGCCTGCCGCATCGCCGTGGCCCCTGCGAAGGACCCGTCGGGATGTCCATGCACGCCTCCGCCAGCCTGGATGACCACGTCGTTGCCGAAGATCTCGACTAGGTCTGGAACCATTCCGGGATGCAGTCCTCCGGAAGCGACAGGCATAACCTGCCTTATTCCGTACATATCGGCCTTTAGGGCGTGGACGTTGGCTAGAACCTCTTCTCGACCCTCCTTCATCTTCCCGACCGCCGTTCCTACGTGCAGCTGGTCAGCGCCGATGAGACGGGTGTTTGTTGCGATGACCTTCATTGAGATTCCGTGCTTCGGATTCAGAGTGAATGCCCCGTGGCCGGCTCTGTGGGCGTGGATCGCCAGCCCTAGATCCTCCTCCCGGAGGGTTTGGAACCCTGAGTTGCCACAGGTGATTATGTCAATCATCACGTATTCTCCGCCGTTCTCCTTGACCAGCTTGGCCCTCCTTATCATTTCCCTGCTCTCGGCCGTGACGTTGACGAGGTACACCTTCCTCTCTCCTGTTTCCTTCTCGGCCTTGTCCCTAGCTCTAAGCGTCTGCTTCACGCGTTCCTCGAACTTGTTGAAGCTCTGGCTCGAGAGGTTCTCGTCGTCCTTGACTATGTCGCATCCCCCGGCCCATGCTTCGTAGGCCACTTCTGCGTGGTCCTTCGTCACCAGTCCAAGCTTGGGCTTTATGATGGTGCCCACAAGCGGGCGCTTCGGAACCTTGAGGATCCTCCGAACTCCCTCTATTCCGAAGGCAGGCCCAGGGAAGCTGGTCGCTATGTCCTTCGGATAGTGGATCTCGTCTAGCCGAAGATTCGAGATTCCCTTAAGGCCGAAGACGTTTCCCGCAACGCTGCTCATGATGTTGGCCATGTTTCCCGGCTCGAATAGCTCTGGGGGGTAGGCTATCTTGACCCTGTTCCCGCTGATTTCGAAGACGGTTGCATGAAGCTTCTCGACGTAAGCCCTCATGGTGGTTAGTTCCGTCCAGGTGCCAACCGAGCTTTCAGCTGCTACGGCCCCGGCGGCCTCCTCCAGGCTCATCGTCCCATCGGTCTCGACTAGGAACTCACAGATTAGGTCGCCGCTGCCAGGCTCGTATCCCTGGTTGACGAAGTCGATGTACTTCATAGAACCACGTGCTAGCTTGGGCGCCCGTACCTTCATAAACGTAATGTCGCAGGCCTTCCTTGGCGAAGCTGAGTCCTTAAGTCCTCTGGGATTCCTATTCCTTGGAGTTCCACCTACATATCAGTTAATAAGGCGCGCCTAGAAACTGTCTGTGGAGTTACCGTTGCGAGAAATACGCATCGGTATGGCGCAGATAAACCCCACTGTGGGAGATCTGACCGGGAACACGTCAAAGATCAAGGAGTACATCGACCGTGCTCGATCCCTCGATGTAGATCTCCTGACGTTTCCAGAGCTCGCCATCACCGGGTATCCGCCTGAGGACCTGCTCCTAAAGCCAAAGTTCGTCGAGGAGAACCTCAGATGCCTAAACGAGGTCGTTGAGTACTCGAGGGCAATAGCCGTCATCGTTGGGTTCGTCGACGCTGACAGCGACCTCTTCAATGCGGCAGCGGTCATAGCCGACGGAAGACTGATCGGCGTCTATCACAAGATCTACCTCCCCAACTACGGGGTGTTCGATGAGTTCAGGTACTTCAGGGCTGGGGACGAGTGCCAGGTGTTCACCATATGCGGAGTGGAGGTGGGCATCAGCATCTGCGAGGACATCTGGTACGAAGCGGGGCCGGTGGCCGTCGAGGCGTATTCGGGGGCCCAGGTTCTGGTCAACATAGGCGCCTCGCCCTACAGCTATGGCAAGACCGCCCTCAGAGAGAGGATGCTCGCGACCAGGGCGAGTGACAACATAGCCATCGTTGCGTACAACAACATGGTCGGCGGGCAGGACGAGCTGGTCTTCGACGGCGGTGGATTGATTCTGGACCAGGAGGGAAACGTCGTAGATCGGGGCAAACAGTTCGAGGAGGATCTGATAGTATCCGACCTGGATGTCGAGGCGGTCTTCAGGACGCGCCTTCACGACCCTAGGTGGCGGAGACAAGCGCCCCTGTTGGAGGGGAGAGGCTGGAAGGTAACGAAGAGATCGGTGTCAGATCACCCCAGTGCCGACGCGAAGGCAAAGCTTCCGCCGAGATCCGTCGAGGTTCTGGATTATCCAGCCGAGGTCTACAAGGCGCTCGTCCTAGGGACGCGGGACTACGTTCACAAGAACGGATTCGATAAGGTCGTCATCGGGCTCTCCGGTGGAATTGACTCAAGCCTGGTTGCTGCCATAGCTACGGATGCCCTTGGCCCTTCCAACGTGATAGGCGTGTCCATGCCTTCCATGTACTCGTCGACATCCAGCAGGACCGATGCGGAGAAACTTGCCCGTAACCTGGGCATACGGTTCCTAGTCATCCCTATTAACAGAATATTCGAGGCCTATTTGGACTCCCTCTCCGAGGCGTTCAAGGGCACGGAGCCCAACGTCGCGGAGGAAAACCTCCAGGCCCGGGCCAGGGGAAACATACTGATGGCCCTTTCCAACAAGTTCGGATGGCTCGTCCTGACGACGGGAAACAAGAGCGAGATGGCAACAGGCTACAGCACCCTCTACGGCGACATGGCTGGCGGTTTTGCCGTCATAAAGGATGTGCCGAAGACGATGGTCTACGACCTTGCCAGGTATAGGAACGGGGTTGCCGGCCGCGATCTGATACCGAGAAGCGTCATAGAGAAGGTGCCGTCGGCCGAGCTGAGGCCCAATCAGAAGGATACGGACACTTTGCCGCCGTATGAGGTCCTAGACCCGATTCTCAAGGCCTATGTCGAGCAGGACCGGGGGGTAGACCAGATAATCTCCATGGGCTTTGACGAGGAGTATGTTCGGAAGGCGGCGAGACTCGTCGATAGAAGCGAGTACAAGAGGCGGCAGGCACCTCCGGGCATAAAGATAACGCCCCGTGCCTTTGGGAAGGATAGAAGACTCCCCATAACCAATAAGTTCCAAGGCTAGGACGTGTACCCGAGGGAGGGTCCCAGTCGATCTATCCCTTCTTGACCTTCTCGGAGAGTTCCTCGACCTCTTCTGCGCCTTCCGAGAGGAATTTCTCCTCGTCTTCGAGGAGGATGTTCAACAGTTTCTGGAACTCCCCTACGTGGACCTTCTCCTCGTCTGCTATGTCTTGGAGCACAGCCTTGGCCAGCTCGTCGTCGGTGGAGTCGGCGACCGCCTCGTAGAAGTGGACAGCCTCCTCCTCGGCCGCCAACGCCATTCTGAGGGCCCTGGTGAGCTCCCTCGTCGTCAGCTTCCTGTCCGGAGACATTCCCTTGAAGGGTGCGATGAACTCCGCCATGTCTTCACCGCCCAGAGACTGCCGGGTTTCCTTTTAGGTCTTTCTCATCGAGGCGTAGATGAAAGGCAATGGACCGAGAATGTCGCTGCGCTCAGGTTAACATAGGTTAATATAGGGAGCCTCCCTGTAGGATGCAGACCTGTAGTTGACCGACTCCTGACTGTTCTCACGGCTGGAAGGATCGAGATGTCTCAGCGATGCGGGGAGGTAGAAGATTGGTTGGAAACCGTCTATCGGTTTTGATCGGAGGCGAGGCCGGAGCCGGAATAACCCGGTCTGGCTTTCTTCTGGGAAAGGCATGTGTCAGAGGGGGCCTTAGTGTCTTCGGCATGAACGACTATGGCTCCCTGATAAGGGGCGGCCACAATTTTTTCCTGATGAGGATAGAGCAGGGCCGCGCTCTCTGCCCTCGCAAGCAGGTAGACCTTCTGGTTGCGCTAAACGACGATACGATCCTCAGGCATAGAGACGACGTCGTCGACGGTGGCGGCGTGCTCTATGACCCAGATCAGACGAAGCTCTCGGACGAGGAGATTGATTCGGGCCGCCTCCATCGCTTCCCCGTTCCGCTTGACTCGATAGTGAAGGAGTTGGGTGCAAGGCCGATCGTGAGGAACACCGTTGCCGTGGGAGCCGCTGTTGGAATCCTCAGCTTCGACCTGTCATTGCTGACTGGGGCAATTCAAGACACCTTTTCCGCAGAGATAGCCAGGACAAACGTTGAGGCAGCGACTAAGGGCTACGACTACTCGAGGGAGAATTTTCCCGACCGACTCGGACGCTCCCTCACCCCGGTTGGAGGACCCGCTGAAAAGGTGTTCCTCCTTGGAAA
>CAYWSC010000191.1:0-4351 GCA_964460695.1 Hadarchaeota archaeon (SeqCode) | reverse complement strand
AGGATGAATACGCTGCTGGTGATGTCAAGAACCATCAGGGAGACAAAGGTCAGTAGGCATATGACCACGAATGGGGCCATGTCGAAGGTTCTGTCAACGACAACGCTGACCAGTCCCTCCTCAAACGAGCTTCCTGTGGCCTTGCCCATTAGGTATCCTCTGACTGGTTCTCCGCCTGTCTTCGACACAGGAGTTATGTTGTTGAAGAAAGCCCCGGAGAGTGTTATCGCCACGATCGAACGGGGAATCCGATGCCCCTGCGCCCTCAAGATGAGCCCCCAGCGGAGGGACCAGAGCAGGACGTAGCAAGCCTGGGCACCGAGAGCGGCAAGAAGCGGCGTCATCCTGATCGTCGAAATCTTTCTGAGGACTCCCTCCCCGCCCATCAGCACTATGAGTACGAGGACGACCACCGCGCCGATGCAGAGGAGTACGGCAGCTCTCGTCAGGTTCGCTCTTTTCGATGACTCCAAGGACGCACCTTCCCAGGACACCTTGGCGGACTTGAAATATATATTTCGGGCTGGAGAAGTTACGGCAAGTTACGAAAGCATTTCAATTGTAAAGAAAACTAACGCAACGGCTCCCAAAAAGATATTTATTGCAAGGGCACGGTCACTCGCGTTATGCAACTGCAGAGTGAGCCTATCGTAGGAGTCGTAACTTTCACCGACCCTAGGGAGACAGGTCTGGCATCTGAGAGGGAACAATACCTCTGGGAGAGACACCAGGCTCTGGTGAAGCTTCTCACCAGCCGTGGGATAACGGCCATCGATCCGATGAAGCAGATCAGGCCGAACTGGAATCCAGACCAGCCCTTCGGGCTGAGAACGAAGGCAGAGGTGGACAAGGCAGTTTCCATCTTGAGGTCGGGCGGTGCTGAGGCCGTGATAATTGGGTGCTGGCACTGGACGGAGCCGATGTTGCCCATAATGCTGGTCAGAGAGATCAACCTACCCGTCCTCCTGTACGCGGAACACAATCCTGCCTGGGCTGGATCCACCTGCCTATCGTCTACCGGAGCGAGCTTCTGGGAGAACGCAGCCAATGAGAACATGGTTCGACACACCAGGCTACAGGGAAACGCCGAACGAGCTGTGCGTTGGGCGCGCGGAGCCTCTGCGGCTCGTAAGCTCTCGAGGGGCTCCCTGCTCCTTTGGGGTGCCTCCTACTGTTTGAGAATGGAGCACTTGCAGGACGATCTACCGAGGCTGAAGAGTTTCCTCGTGGGCGACTTTGTCATGGAGGAGCAATGGGGTTTGGTGAGACGGGCGGAGAAGATCCTCGAGGAGGGCACGAGGGTCGACAGAATGATCCAGTGGCTCAGGCGGTGCGGTTGTCAAATAGAGTTCGACGGGAAAATGCTCGACGAGGAAGTTCTCAGGAAGGAGGCTGCGCTCTACATAGCAGCGAAGGACGATGTCCTTCAGGCCATCCATTCGGGAGAACCGATTCTAGGGGCATCCATCAGGTGTCAGCCCGAACTCTCGGTGGAGTACGGGGTGACGCCCTGCCTCATCCCCGCACTGATACCGTTTCCAGAGGACTTCGAGGGCCCCAAGCCCACCGTTCCGGTTGTGTGCGAGGGCGACGTGAAAGGTCTTGTGACATGCTCGCTCCTCCATCTGATAAACCCGCAGGCCCCTCCCCTCTTCGGCGATCTCAAGTTCGTGACGGACGGAATGATCATCATCTCTAACTGCGGTGCAGCCTCGATATACTATTCTGCCCTATCAACCTCCGCGTGTGACTGCCTGAAAAAGGTCTGGATCCGTGGGCAGTGCCAAGGAGCCTCCGGGGGTGCAGTCGGATTCTACAGCGAGCCTACCGAGATCACGGTGGCCAGGCTGACGAGAATAGACGGCGAATACTGGATGCAGTTCGGAAGGGGAACCGTAACCGAGATGACGGAGGATGTAAGAGAGAAGATATTGTGGGGCAAGATGTGGCCGAACACGCCAATCAAGATCGATGCCCCTGCCGACCTCCTGATCTCAGCAGCTGGATCAAACCACTACTCAGCAACTCCTGGCGACCTGACCGCGGAGATCGAGGCATTCTGCAAGGTCCATGGGATACCGAAAGTCAGACTTGACAGGGAGCAGGACCTCCAGTCCTTCGTAGACATGATATAGATCCCTGAATCCGGCCGAGTCGAGTGGTCTATGAGCGGACGACCTCTTCGAACAGGGTCAGCGCACTCCTGGAGGTCTTCTCTCTACCCAGCTCCTCCGAGAACCTCGATATGGCCAGGCTCAGCCTCGCCACGTCGTTAAGGTATTCCAGCACATCCCCCGGATAGATCTGTGCCTCGTAGAGCTCTTCTATTCTCCTAGATATGGAGTCCGGATCCATGCCACGCGTGCGAAGCTCGACCACGAGCTTGGAGAGCCTCTTCTCCGCGCAGCCGCACTCGGGACGGTTTGGACAACGACACGAGAAGAGATCTGAGGCTATCCGGCCCAAGAGCCTCACCATCCATCTGGGAATCCCCCTCTTCGGCCGTGACAACAGTCGGACCACTGCAGGGTCGAAAAACCTTGAGGAGATCCTTCTTCTATACATCCCCTCGAGTCTAGCCTGAAGCTTCTCCGACAGATACACCCGGTCGAAGACGGAGACTCCTGCGATTATGTCGAGAGGGCCATGTCCTCTCTTGATCGACCTTATGATGAATTCGGCCTCCTCTGGCGTAAGGAAGAAGGTGGAGGCTATCCTTCCAGTCGGCGTTATGAGAAGCGAGTCCCTCTTCCTCTTCACAAGGCCTGCGCGAACCAAGATCCTCAGAGCCCTCTCGACAGGCATGTTAAAGCCCGTGCTGAAGCGTTGGAGCCTGGAGAGATCCTTTCCTTCCACTTTCCCCAGAGTACTAACGTCGGCGAGTATCTGCTCAACCATCTCCTCCTCGTCGTAGAGCGGAACCACGTCCTCGACTGGACTCGTCAAGAGGTCCATCACTACCTCATCCTCGGTCCTCTTCTCCGACCTGCTGAACGTCCTGCCGGGCTCGATCATAAGCACGGCCTTGCCGGACTCGTGGAACCCAAGTCTTCCAGCTCTGCCCAGCATCTGGTGGAACTCCGCCGTACTTATCCACTCGCTCCCCATGGCCAGGGCTTCGAATATGACCTGGGATGCTGGAAGATCTACGCCCGCGGCCAGCGCTGCCGTCGTAACAACGGCTGGAATGCGTTGCGAGACGAAATCCTGCTCAATCATCCGCCTCTTTTCGTACGGGAGGCCCGAGTGGTAAGGAATAGCCTTGACCCCGTAGGCTGCCAGAGCGTAGGATATCTGATGGCACTTGCGCCGCGAATTGGTGAATATGATTGTCTGACCCCGATATCCATCGGGAGAAACCGAGTTGAACTCCCGGCCGACGAGCCGCGCCATGATCCTGAGCTTCGCCTCTGGGCTGGATATGGGTATCACGTGACGTTCAACCGGAACGGGCCTCTCGTCGCTGAACACCAGCCTCGAGCCTAGTTTCTCAGCCAACTCATCGGGATTTCCCACCGTCGCAGAGAGATACAGAAACTGCGCCTTTGGATTGAGAGCTCTCAGCTTCTTTATCAGCCCGTCAAGCCTGTGCCCTCTGTCCTCGTCCTTGAGATTCTGTACCTCATCGATCGCCACGACCCCTATTTCTCCAAGGCGACCGATCTCCCCGGATCTGAGGACCTGCTCGATCCCCTCGTATGTGCCGACCACTATGTCTGCACCGTCGATATCCATATTCAGGTTCAGTTCCTCTTCGGTTCTGATTCGCCCGACGCCCACCCGTATCGCGGTGACCAAGCCTAGGTCGGCGTACTTGTTATGGAACTCGGTGTAGCGTAGATTGGCCAGGGCAACAAGGGGTGTGAGGTAGAGGAACTTCCTTCCCTCGAGCGCCTCGGGAATGCCGGCAATCTCAGCTATCAGCGTCTTTCCACTTGACGTGGAGGAGACTATGAGGAGGTCTTCTCCCCGTAGAAGGCCGCTCTCAAGTGCCTGGATCTGCACCGGCAGCAGCCTGGTTATCCCCTCCTCCCTGAGCCTTCGCAGGATTGGTTCTATCCTCTCGGGGTTGGAGGAGTAGGACGGGATGTCATCCACTGCAACATCCGGGTGTTCCCCCGTCTTCCTCTCAATGACATCGTAGAGGCTAAGGGCCCAGTCGCGGTCCGGGTCATACGACGGTGACAATATCCGTAATGCTTCGTCCACGTCCAGGGTCTTCTCAACAGCCTTCGAGATCAGCCCTGCCATCTTCCTGGACATGTACCAGTACTCCGAACGGCCGATCCTCTCAACCTCTCTCCTCGCACATCTGACGCACAGCCACTGGGTCCCCCATCTCACGGGCCTC
>CAYWSC010000190.1:0-4355 GCA_964460695.1 Hadarchaeota archaeon (SeqCode) | reverse complement strand
GGACGCTGCCGACACCTGGTAACATCAGGATCTGCCAGGCCATGGGTGATGTCAACGGCGATGGCAACCTAGATCTGGCGATCAACTCTGATGCCGGTGGGTTTGCTATTGACATCAGCGGTGCTGCGCCTGTGACTCTGTGGCACGCCAACTTCACAGACCTTGGTCTTACGGTGCCCGAGCTTGCTGGTGCGACTAACAATGCTTGGTCGTCCTACCAGCTGATCGCTGACATCGATGCCGACGGTAAGCAGGAGGTCCTCTGGCTGACCCCGTTCCCGATCGTGACGGACGGAGCCACCGGCCAGGTTGAGGCCTACTACCTCAACGAGCACGTAGCGGTGAACAAGAGGCAGGAGAACGGTGCCTGGTGGGGTGACGTCGACAAGGACGGCAAGTCCGAGTGGATTGCCGAGCTGAACGGCAACAGCCACACCGAGACCCAGGTGTACTGTATGACGGAGGGCGGAGCGTTCCCAGCCGACGCCTACTGGCCAGAGTACTACCACTGTGCTCTGCCGGCTGCAGACCAGCAGGCTGCTAGCTGGCTGAAGCTGAAGGCCTCGGCGTCGAACTCGCTCTGGTTCCCGATGCCTGAGCTGCTGTTCCCGAGCATTGCTGGCCTGCTAGGAATAGTCCTACTTAGGAGGAGGGACTAGAAGGCAAAGTTCCTCTTTCTTTTTTCCCTTTTTTCCACTTTCTGTGGCGCATTCTGTCCCTGTCTTCTCGCTCCAGGCCCCTCTGTAACATTTTCAACCGTGTCTACGTTCTGTGATCCGTCTTGCCGACGAATGTAACCAGGGAGTACTTGGAGGCGCAGCAGAAGTACACAGAGGCAAGGTCGCTGGAGGAGAAGATCGAGGCACTCAAGCTGATGCTCTCGACGGTTCCCAAGCACAAAGGAACCGAACGCCTCAGGTACGAACTCAAGAAGAATCTAGCCAAGAAGACGAGGGAGCTGAAAGAACAGCGGGCAAGAAAGACGAGTTCGGCCGGAAGCTCCTTCCATGTTCCGAGGGAGGGGATAGGTCAGGTCGCGTTGGTGGGTCCGCCGAACTCGGGGAAGTCGGCTATCCTATCCAAGATGACCTCGGCTAAGGTCAAGGTAACGGACTACCCCTTCGCCACCAGGATGCCGGTTCCCGGGATGCTGGACTTCGAGGATGTCCAGATCCAGCTCTTGGAGGTCCCCGCGGTTGTGGAAGACGTTTCCGACGGCAGGTGGATAGGTCCAAGGGTACTCTCTCTGGTTCGCAACGCCGATGCCCTTGCGATAGTGGTTGACCTGTCAACCGACCCCGTCGCGCAGCTGGAGATGATGAAGAGGGAGCTGAACTCGGGTGGAATTCGCCTCAACAAGAGCAGGCCGAGAGTCGACGTCAAGAGGACGGGGGAGGGAGGGATAAACATCGTGGGAGAGCTCGACAGGGAGGAGATAGAGATAGTGCGCCAGATATTGATTGGAAGGGGCTTCCACAATGCCACAGTCGTGCTTCAGGAACGCGTATCGCCCGAGGACCTGCTGGACGTCCTTGACGAGTCGGTGGTGTACAAGAGGGCGATTGTGATAGCGAACAAGGGGGACCTGCCAAGGACGCAGGAGGCGTACGAGTCCCTGGTCAGCCGGTTCGGAGGAGAGTTCGAGATATTCCCCGTAAGCGCAAAACTCGGCATCGGGCTAGAGGACCTGCCCCGTGCCCTCTTCAAATCTCTAGAAGTGATAAGGATCTACACAAAGGCCCCCGGCAGGAGACCAGAGAGCAGGCCGCTGGTTCTTCCCGTCGGCTCGACTGTGAGAGCCGCCGCGGAGGCGCTTCACAAGAGGTTTCTGGAAGGATTCAGGTTTGCCAGGGTGTGGGGCTCATCGGTCAACTTTGACGGCGAGATGGTAGGGCTGTCCCACGTCCTGCGCGATGGTGACACGGTAGAGTTCCATTCGAGGTGAGAAAGTGGTGGATCTGAAAGACATATCGGTTGCATTCGTAGGCCCCGAGCACCCTGGAAACATCGGCTTCCTGGCCCGGGCTATGAAGAACTTCGGCGTGTCAAGTCTAATCCTAGTCGATGGTTGCACCCTCACCGACGAGACATGGATCTTCAGCTCTCATGCCAAGGACGTGGTCCAGTCTGCAACTCGAACCTCCTGGGACGGGCTGATGGCAATGGGCTTCGACTTCTACGTCGGCACGACCTGTAGGGCTGGGGGCGACGACAAACTCTCCAGGGTGGCGATAACTCCGGAGGGCCTTGCAGACCAGCTTACGAGCGTGGACGGCACCGTCTGCCTACTCTTTGGAAGAGAGGGAAGCGGCCTACTCACAGAGGAGCTGGAGAAGTGTGACTTCGTCGTCAGCATCCCGTCCTCACCGGGGTATCCAACCCTAAACATATCCCACGCCGCCGCCATCATCCTCTACGAGATATTCAAGGCCTGCAGAACGCCGCCCGTCAGAAAGATGAGGAAGGCCAATAGAAAGGAAAAGGAGGTGCTCCTAAGCGAGGTCGAAAGACTCATAATGTCTTCACCGCTCCCAGAACACCGGAAGAGAAACTCCTACCTCGTCTTCAAGCGCCTGGTCAACAGGGCCTTCATAACTGGGAGGGAGTGCCACACGCTGATAGGACTTGTCAAGACCCTTGCTTCCGGCCCTCGGAGAACTTGACCACCTCGACGCCGGCCCTTCTGAAGTAGTCCATGGCCTCCTCGTCGGGATAGGCCTGTTCGAACACGACCTTGCGGACTCCCGCGTTTATCAGCATCTTGGCGCAGAGGATGCACGGCTGATGGGTGCAGTAGAGCGTCGCTCCCTCGGTGCTAACCCCGTGCAACGCGCACTGTATTATGGCGTTCTGCTCGGCATGTACGGCTCTACATATCTCGTGGCGCGTGCCAGACTTTATGCTTCTTTCCTCTCTGAGGCAACCGACGTCAAGGCAGTGTTCAAGCCCCCTGGGCGCCCCGTTGTATCCCGTTGAGAGGATCCTCTTGTTCCTCACCAGCAGGGCACCAACCTTGTTTCTGAGGCAGGTGGACCGCTTGGCGACGACCCTGGCGATCTCCATGAAGTACTCGTCTATGGACGGCCTGTCAGACATCCGGTGGGGCCGGAGGGGTATTTCATATAAATGCTAGCGGATAAGCCATCTCGTGCGGTTCTGCGTGCAGTGAGGCGAACCGGATCCTCAGTGGGGTTTTGGGAATTGGCGGAAGGCGAGATGTTGCTGGACCGGGTAGCCCGGGTTTCTAGACAGATCCTGGAAAACGTCGAGAGGGTCATACTGGGCAAGGGGCCTGTGGCGAAGATGATCTTGGCTACCCTCCTCTCGGGAGGCCACGTCCTTCTGGAGGACGTCCCTGGGACGGGAAAAACCATGATGGCGAGGGCCTTCGCGGCCTCCATGCAGTGCAGCTTCAAGAGGATCCAGTTCACACCGGACCTGTTGCCCTCCGACATCATCGGGGTCAACGTATACAACGAGAAGACCTCGAAGTTCGAGTTCAGGCCCGGCCCGGTTTTCGCAAACGTGGTTCTTGCCGACGAGATCAACAGGGCCTCCCCGAAGGTCCAGTCTAGCCTCCTGGAGTGCATGGAGGAGAGACAGGTCACTGTCGACGGCGTTGTCCACCGCCTCCCCGAGATATTCTTCGTCATAGCGACGGAGAACCCGATAGAACAGGAGGGGACCTACCCGCTTCCCGAGTCACAGAAAGATCGATTCATGGTCAGGCTGAAGATGGGCTACCCCGAGGCAAGAGAGGAGAGACTGATGCTTGACTTGCACGCCCGGAGCCACCCGATAGAGAATATCGAGCCGGTTACCAGCCAGGACGAGATCCTCGAGATCAGACGGGCTCTCTCTCACATAACTGTGGAGGATTCCGTCAAGGACTACATCGTCTCGCTGGTTTCAGCGACGCGCCAGTCCAAAGAACTGACCCTAGGTGGCAGCCCCAGGGCGACGTTATCCCTGTTCAAACTCTCCAGGGCGATAGCGGCCCTCTCAGGTAGAGACTACGTTCTCCCCGACGATGTCAAGCAGCTGGCCGTTCCCGTCTTGGCCCACAGGGTCATCATGGAGGCGATGCCGAGGATGGAGGGGACGACCCCAGAGGAAGTCGTATCTTCGATCGTGGAGAGCATCCCTGTTCCAATATCTAGGTAGGATGGAATACAGATGTTGACGACGAGGGGCTGGGCAGTTCTTGTCCTCGCCATCGTCGGCTTTCTCTTGGCCGACCTATACTCCTCTCGTTTCCTCTACCTGGTCAGCCTCGCCGTCGCAGTTGCCTTCGTCCTTTCATACGTCCAGCTCAGGGTGTCTAGCACAGGCCTCAAGGTCACTAGGTCCATAGC
>CAYWSC010000189.1:0-4356 GCA_964460695.1 Hadarchaeota archaeon (SeqCode) | reverse complement strand
CCCCGCCTGAACCCTACAGGGACAGCATCGCCATCGAACCGATGACCTGCAACACTAACGCCTTCAACAACCAGGAGGGGCTGATAGTCCTCCGCCCGGGCGAAAGCTTCTTGGGACGATACGGCGTCAGGGTATCCAAGATGTGACCCGCCGTGGTCGAAGGCCGGCCTACTGCCTTAGATGGCCGTACGACTCATCAGCGGGCTTCGACTTCGGAGGCTCGCCGAGGAAAACAAGCTTGAACACCACATAGAATACTATTACCGCAAGTACCAAAGGCAGAAGACTCATAACTAGCCTGGTGAACTGACCGCCCATAACATCCATCCCCACCAACACTCCGCCTCTGGCCTCTTAAACCTTCCACAATTATGGCACTATGGGTCTATTCCGCCTCCTCGGCCTCTCCTGAACCGAACTCCAATGCCAGGTCCTGCACAGTTACGCGGCCGAGCCGCGACAGCGAGTCGCCCCCGAACAAGAGGAGAATGGCAACCGAGAGGGCACCCTCCACCACCAGGAGGTAGGGAAAGATGTCTGTGGCGATACCGGCATAGTTGAAGAACAGTATGTTCGCTGCATTCACCGATGCGTGGAAGAGAGATGCAACAAGGACGTTGCCTCTGGTGCTGTTGTATATCCAGGTCAGGATGATCGAATCTGCCATGGTGGATGCGAAAAGGGGCACCATCCCGTGGTAAATCTGGGTCATCTCGCCGCCTCTGAGGGCGAGGAGGGGCCAGTGCCACGTCGCCCACACCAGGCCTACTATAATGCTAGACTCGACCGCGCTGAACCGTCTCTGGAGCAGGGGGAGTGCGCAGCCCCTCCAGCCTATCTCCTCCCACACGTTTAGAACCAGGTTGGAGACGAGCAGGGGAATGAACACTGGTAGCGACGACAGCTTAATGGGGAGTCCGCTCTGCGTGACTATTGCACGCAGGCCAACCACAACAGCTGCGGATAGGATCGCTATCACGCTGGGAAGGACGAACCACCACACACAGACCCCGGCGGCGGAACTGGTAGAAGAGGATGTCTACTCTCCCCTTGCCCATGAGCCTCTTCATGGTGGCTATTGCGGCCAACGTAGGCGACGCTCCTCCCACAATCGCAAAACCGATGACGAGGAGGAGGGGAAGCGTCCGGTAAGACGAGACGACCATCGGCAAGTATCCTGCTGCACCGATGATGAGGACAAGTGCGAAGAAGTAAGATGCCGCCCTAACGTTGTCGTTTGCACGAGTTGTTGATTCCACCTGCATCTCTACATCACTACTCCTTTGCGGGCTCCTTGGCAAGCTCGAATGTCCAGTCAACGACCCTGTACCCCATGTTGGTGTAGAAGAGAAGGGCCCTGTAGTTGTTCCAGTCGGTCGATATGGATGCATGTCTGTAGCCCAGGCTCTTGGCCTTCTGGAGTGTCCGTGCTAGGAGATATCGTCCGACACCGAGGCCTTGGAAGGAGGGCTCCACGTTCAGACTGTGGGTGAAGAGCCAACTCTGGGCCCGCTCATCTCTATGCAGCTCTCCACAGCAGAGGTTCTTGCAGGATCCGATCTCCCTGCCCTCGTGGATTGCGAAGGCCTGTATTCTCGGCAGAGGTCCGGACTGAGAGATGTTGAACTCCACCTCCACCTCGACTCCAGGTCTTTCCGCTCTGCGAAGGGAGATCGTCTCCATGTCCATGTAGATCTCGCCCCGCGACCTCCGGTAGCCGTTGATGCCCAATAGGCCGTGGACGTTGCCTAGGTAGCTCGATAGGTAGGCGTGGGGGAGGTGGTAGAAGGGATACCTGTACTCCTGGGGAAAAGCGACTATCTTGGCGACCCCATGTCCGGTCAGCCTGGACTCCACCTCTTCGAGCAGCCGCTGGCCGGCGAGCCTGTGTCCGGTAAGATACCACAGGAACCTAACGATGCCCACATCGGCCTCCTGTGTATGAGCAACCCCAAAGTCGGCGAAACCCAGCGGGGAGGGCCCTTCTCGGGCCATGAGGAAGCAGCCATCATCCAACCCCCGTCCCGCCCTTCCCTCGAAGAGTGATTCGAAATCCTCCTGAGAGACGGGATAGCAGTGGGGGACGTTGGATATCGCCATGTTGTAGAGGGCGGCTAGCTCGACGCCATTCTCTGCTCCACATTCAACTATCTGCATGGCCCTCCCAGCCTAGAAACCAGGGCAGTTCACGCCCCCCGGGTCGTCGCCACCTCCCTGTAAAGCCTCCTCTTGACCATCAGTGTCCAGAGGGCAAGCCCAGCTAGGAACAGGGTTCCGGTCACTACGAACCACTCAATCGTGTATATCCACATGAGGGCTCTTCTACGCAGCTTCATGGACTCGTCGGTGATTGCCTGGAACCTCTCCAATATCGACGTGATTGCCTGCCACGACGCCTGATAGTCACCTTTTATGTAGAGGCTCTGGGCTTCCTTCCTGTCACTCTCCATCTCGGATAAGAGCTGTTCGATCCTGTCCGTCCTTGCTCCAAATCCGGATATGAAGTCTAGGAAGGATGTCGCCAGGCTCTTCCTAGTCAAATACTCCGAGAATGCAACCCTGAGGGCCTGCACCAGGTTTGGATCCTCGGGTAGGGGAACCCTGGCAACGTAGTATGCGTGGTTGGAGACAAAGCTGATGAAGTAGTCCCAGCCCTCCTGGGTCCAGAGCGGGACATTGTCCCAGCCCATAGGTATCATCAGGGTTGCCCCGGCTCCATACCTCCCGCCGATGATCGCGTCCTCGTTTCCCGCCCTCCACCTGGTGAACACCACTGAGCCCGGTCGGGCAACCTGTATTCCGTGGTGCTGCACCTCGGTCAGATCAGCCTTCTCAAATCCAGGTAGATCCACGAGGGGTGGATCCCTCACCAGGACCTTCATGTACGCCGTTCTCTTGTTCTGCTTGCCTATCACCAGGTCGGCAGGATACGCCTTGTACAGGACGGTTGCCATCCACGCCGCGGCGTCGTTTCCAGTCCAGTCTGGCACTGCATACCAGCCCATCTCCACCAGGGCCAGGCCTACTCCCTCCTCATAGACCGAGTCGTGAATCCACTGGATGTGCTTGTCGAGAAGGGCGTAGGGGACGAAGTCGAACAGCTCCACAACGTCGTAGTTTTCCAGCAGCTCAGACTTGGATCTGGGCATGTATATCCTTACAAACCTCCTGCTCGTCTTCTCGTCGACGACGCTTCCCGCCGGGATGAGGGTGACCTCGAGCATGGGGTCTGACAGCATGTAGCTTATCGCCGGGAGCTGCGTGAAGGTCTCGCCGATGAGCAGCATCCTAATCCTCCCTGTGGCCGGATCGACCCTCGGATGGGCAGAAACCTCCGCAGACAGTGTCACAAGAAGGATGAGCGAGATGAACAACAGCGATGCGGATGGCCTCAGGGCCTTGTGCATGCCGAGCCACGGCTAGGTCACGATAAAAATATTCCCGGCTATCGAACTGGATCGAATGTGGAGAAGCCGCTCATCCTCTTCCACGTGTCGGCCACGTAGACTCTCCCACTGGACGAGACCGCGGCATCCTGGCATCCGAACGGGAAGGGCCGTGAGAGGGGTGGGCAGAAGCTAGTTACGAAGACTCCGTCATTGTTGTACTTGTCCACCGTGATCATGTGCGTCTTACCGAAGATCCTAGACATGAGGTAGACGTTTCCAAGGTGGTCACAAGTGATCGTGTGGTAGCGTCTCTCGCCATGATCTTGATCCTTACCCACCCCCTCGTTGGCAAACACTGCTATGAGCTCTCCATCGGGGGTGAACTTCTGACATCGCCCGTCATACTCTGCAACGAAGATGTCGCCATTAGGATCAACCGCGACGCCATGGGGGGCCAAGAAGCGTCCCCTCTGTCCTCCCGGCCCTCCCCAGCTACGCAGGAGCTGGCCATCTCGGTCGTAGGCGTAGATCTTGCTCGCATCAACATCGGCGACGTACACATTTCCTTCATCGTCGACCGCGACGGAGTGGGGTCTCTTGAGCCGCTTTCCGGTCTTGGATTCTCCAAAGGTGTAAAGTAGGATGCCCTCCTGACTGAAAACCCGTATCAGGCCGTTGTTTCCGTCGGCAACGTAGACTCTTCCATCTGCCCCGACCTCTACATCTCTAGGTCCATCGAGGGTGGCACCTTCCTGAGGCTTGACGAAGGGGGTGAGCTCTCCGCTGTCCTGGTCGAAGGTGGCTATGACCGAGAGGATGGGATCTGCGATCAAGATCCTCCCATCACTGTTGACGGCGATGGCATGTGCCTCCTTGAGGCCGAACCCCTCTGATCCGCTCAGAGGCTGGTAGCCACGATACCGGTAGAAGCCTTCCTTAGTCTCGCCGACCAAGACGGTCGCATAGC
>CAYWSC010000188.1:0-4361 GCA_964460695.1 Hadarchaeota archaeon (SeqCode) | reverse complement strand
GCCGATGCAACCACCATCGCCGAGGAGGAACTGAGCCCTGAGGACGGCGGGATATTCCCCGAAAACGTCATGTTCATTCCGCGAATGCTGCCTGACCGGTCCAGCATCAGCAGCCTGAGAACTGCCGCCTTGACGTAGTTGGACCAGTCCCCCCTCTGGGACCGGACTCCCTTGACCACGGGAGGTGATTCGATGAAGTCTATCCAGTCCTCGGCATCGCTCTTCGAAGATTCGGCCGATATGGAGAAAGACCTGTCAGGGAAGAGATCGGAGTGGACATCCGACATATGGACCTCATCGTCATCTCTAGGAGACGCTGCGAGGATGACCTCTCTCTTGTGGCTGACGTAGTTGACGAAGCCTCCCCTGTGCTCTACGTGCATCCCCATGAGGTTTACTCTGCACGGCGACCTCACTAGGACGATGTCGGAGTCCCCGTAGTCTTCGACGAAACGCGAAACAAGCTCCAGGAAGCTCTTCTTCCTCTCCTCCGTCAGGGAGGATGGCCCGTAGATCTTGGCCAAGATGTGATCCATCTCACCCGAAGAGATTGCCCTGATCCACTCGGCCGCAGGGTACATCCTCGGTTTCTGATTCTGCTTCAACTCCACGATGTTCGAAGCTGCAAAAGAATAATTCTACGTCCAGCTGCTATCTGGGGTGGCGATCTCTTCAAAGCTGGTCGGGCGATCGCAGGATCTGTGCGAGAATTTAAGAAGAATCCACCTTTTGGCTGGCCGATGACAAGTCTTAGCGTGAACCGCCTGGCCATGTCAATCGTGCAGAAGATGCTCGATCATTCCAAGGAGCTTGGGCTGTGTGTCTTCACCCTCGACAATGGTTCCACTGTCATAGACGCAGGGAAAGATGCGCCGGGCGGGTTCGAGGCGGGAAGGCTGATCGCCGAAGTCTCGATGGGGGGCCTCGCTCTGGTAACCCTTCTGACGGATTATTCACTGGGGCTGCCCCTTCTTTCGGTGCAAGTCGTAACCGACCAACCCTTGATCTCGTGCATCCTGTCCCAGATGGCTGGATGGAGGATAAAGGTTGGGTCCTTCTACGCCCTTGGATCCGGTCCAGCAAGGGCGCTGGCAAAGGTCGAGAAGATATACTCGAGGTTTCCGTACGGCGACGATCACGACGAGGCGGTTCTGGTGCTGGAGACGTCCAGGGTTCCGGGGGAAGAGGTGGCAGAATGGGTGTGTCAGCGGTGCGGGGTCAATGCTGGGGATGTCTACATACTGCTCACGCCTACCGAAAGTGTTGCCGGTTCAACCCAGATATGCGCCCGGGTAGTTGAGAGTGGCATGGTCAAGATGGACTCTATGGGGATTGACATCTCCCAAATACGGTCGGCCTACGGCGCCTGTCCAGTTCCACCCGTCTGCCAGGACGCCATGACCATGATGGGAAGGACCAACGACGCGATTCTCTACGGGGGCTCCTCGACATACCTATTTGAAGACGGGTCGGACGCAAGGAAACGGATAGAGGAGATTCCATCTTCTTCCTCCCCGGACTACGGCAAATCGTTCCTTGAGCTGTTCGAAGCTGTAGGCGGGCAGTTCTACAAGATCGATGCTAAGCTGTTCAGCCCTTCGGAAGTGGCGGTCATCGACCTCTCGTCAGCCACGACGGCCAGGGCGGGGTCGAGGAATCCGGTGCTTCTCAGCTCGTTTCTCAACCTGCCCTCGCGGTAGATGATGCCTCCCTCAGCCGTCGGACGACTCTCTCCCATCCTAGGGCACAGACCAGCGGCCCCAGCCTCGGGCCAGACTCTCGACCGATGACGAGCTTGTAAAGGATCCTAAAGAGCCTCGGCGCCGGGATGCCGTATTTCCTGGCAACATCGAAGACGGCGGCTTGGATCGAGTCCGCCACGGGATCGGTTTGGATGCAGTCGGCGAGCTCGAGTAGTACGCCTTTCTCCTCCTCCTTGAGAGAGGACAGAAGATCGGTCGGAACGCTTGCCGACAGGTCTATGGAGTAATCAGGGGCGTACCTCTTGACCCAGTTTCTAGCGAAGACCAGTCTCTCTCTAACGGCTTCAACGTCTCTCCTGGTGAGTTTCTTCGAGAGACCCGACCTCTTTAGGGCCTGCAGAGCCTCGTCCAGAGAGGTATCGGGATCGTATATCTGGGCGATGAGGGCCGCGAAGGAGAAGTCGAGGAGCAGAGGCATTCTCTTCGGTGGCCGGCGGATCTGGGAGATCTCGTACAGCCGGGACATGTGGCTTCTTTCCTTATCGCTCACGTTGTCGACCTGGCCATAGAACACTCTGGCGTGCCTGTCGTAGTCGTCGTAGAGGTTCGGGATCAGCCTCCAGGAGAAGCTCCTCGTCTTCATCAGCTTCTTGTTGTAGAGAAAACGGAGCAGTTCGGGCGGCGCAACGTCGAGCCACTCCTTTGGATAGACCACGTTCCCAAGGGACGCGCTCATCTTCTTCCCGTCTATCAGCAGGTGTTCATAGAAGAAGGGGACAGGCATCGGGAATCCCAGTATACGTTCAGCTATCTCTCCGTTAACCCACCAAGCACTGGTCGGGACCTCGTACTCCTTCCCCCCACCCTCGCAGGAGACGCGCCACCTCGCCCACTCGGTTGCCCATTCGCCTTTCCACAGAAGCTTTCCAGGGTCCCTCAGGGCGTCTGCCTCGCCGACGTAGCCGCATCCCTTTGCGACCGTCTTCTCGAAGCGGTAGTCCACGCACCTGTATCGAACATACGTGCCTTCAGCCTCTATGATCCGCGGGGTTATTATCTTGCCGCATCCCTGACAGATGGGCTTCCATGGAGACCAGTTCTCGGAGAGGGGTCTGCCGGCGTACTTCTCAAGGATCGACTTCATCTCTTCCTGTCTAGACAGAATCCGCCTTACAAAGGGCCGGAAGTTTCCCTTCTCATACTCGGTGCGCGTAGAGTATCTCCTAGCCTTGTTGGAGAGAAACCTGTCCATGACCTCGAGGTATTCGGATGTGTGGTGTTCCGAGTACGAGGCGTGGCAGCCGTAGGGGTCGGGAACGTCGCTTACCGGTGTGCCTATGAATCGCTGGTACGTCTTGGGCACTCCTTCCGGCACTTTTCTCAGTGGATCCATGTCCTCGGCTACCCAAATGAGGCGTGCCCTCCCCCCGGAGTCCTTGATGGCCGTTACCACCGAGTCAGCGCGGATAGTGTCGCTTAGTCTGCCGATGTGGAGCACGCCCGAAAGCGAGGCGCTCGTCTTGACGACGAAGCATCTGGGCGGTTGTAGATACCTATCGAGAAAGTGGTACTTAGTCCTGCTGGCTATTTCTCTTGCCTTGGCATCCGCCCAAAAGAGCGAGTCTTCCATTCGACACACCGGAAAAAAGCGTCGCGGGCCCCGTGTGCCGTTCGCCCCGGTGACAGATGCCACCGGCGGAGCGGGCTTCGAACCCGCGACTTCCGTCTCGAGAGAGACTCCGGATCTCTCAGAGACTTGAGCACCGAATCCACATTGGGGCCGTGCCCTTCGGTCTCCTATGAGTCCGGCGCGCTCTGCGGTGCAAGTGGGCCAGAGGCCCGCATAACCGCCTGCGCCACCCCGGCATGTGGATTCGAGAAGAGCTGCCTCAAAACCCATATAAATATATCCGCAGCGGCCGGCTCAAGAACAGCCTTGAGAACCCTTCTTAGGGAGAGGGGTGGCTACAGGAAGAGGAAGGCCCTCCTCAGAATAGCCCTAGTGTATCCGAACCTGTACCGGGTTGGAATGGCGAATCTCGGCTACCTTAGCGTGTATTCTATCTTCAACAGCTATCCGGGTGTCTCGTGCGAGCGATTCTTCCTTGACATCGAGAATTCGATGGAGAGCAACAGCCCCCTTGCGTCTTTTGACGTCGTCGCCTTCTCGCTGCAGTATGAGATGGACTACGTAAACCTCGTCAAGATGCTGGTCTCTTCTGGTATCGAGCCACTGCGGGAGAGACGCAGACGTCCCCTCATCATAGCCGGGGGGCCTTGCTGCTACAACCCGCTCCCGCTGTCTTCGATCGTCGATTTGTTCGTGGTGGGCGAGGTCGAGCCCGTTGCCTCGAGGCTTGTGGAGGGACTCCTCGAGGGTGTAGACACGGTGGATCTGGCAGACGAGGACGGCATATTCGTCAGCGCGCTTGGCAACGAGGTAAGGGCCGCAAAGGCAAGGAATATGGACGCGATTCCAGCCCCAACGAACCAGCCGCAGATCGAGTCTGAAGGGCTGGCACCGGCACTGGGGAAGACCTTCATGGTCGAGGTCTCCAGAGGCTGCAATATGCTGTGCAGATTCTGCATGTATTCTCACTGCACCCTGCCCAAGAGAGACCGGTCCGCCGCCCGGCTAAGGGAGATAGTTCGCGAAGG
>CAYWSC010000187.1:0-4363 GCA_964460695.1 Hadarchaeota archaeon (SeqCode) | reverse complement strand
CGTCCCCTTCTTCCCCAGCTCGGATGCCAGCTTGACCCTCTGCGCCTCGCCGCCTGAAAGCGTGGTGGCTGGCTGCCCGAGCTTCATGTATCCGAGGCCCACGTCCCTGAGGATCCTGAGCTTCCTCTCGATCTTCGGAATGTCTCTGAAGAACTCGTAGGCCTCGTCTATCGTCATCTCCAGGACGTCGTAGATGTTCTTGCCCTTGTACCTTATCTCCAGGGTCTCCCTGTTGAACCTCCTCCCCCTGCACTGCTCGCACTGGACGTAGACGTCGGGGAGGAAGTGCATCTCGAGCTTTATGATCCCGTCACCCCTGCATGCCTCGCACCGTCCCCCCTTGACGTTGAAGCTGAATCTACCTGGCTTGTACCCTCTCATCCTCGACTCCGGGAGCATGGCGAAGAGTTCCCTTATCGGGGTGAAGGCCCCTGTGTAGGTGACGGGGTTTGACCTGGGGGTCCTTCCTATCGGCGACTGGTCTATCATTATCACCCTGTCTATGTTCTCGATCCCCTCGATGGAGTCGTGGTCCCCGGGCTTCTCCCTAGACCCGTAGAACCTCCTGGCCAGGGCCTTGTAGAGTATCTCGTCGACCAGGGTGCTCTTGCCAGAGCCCGAGACCCCGGTTACGCAGACAAACTTGCCCAGGGGTATCCTCACATCTATGTTCTTCAGGTTGTTCTCCCTCGCCCCTCTAACCGTGAGGTACCGGCCGTTGCCGGCCCTCCTCCTCTCTGGAATCGGTATACGGAGCCGGCCGCTCAGGTACTTGCCCGTCAGGGAGTCGGGATGCCTCTCGACCTCCTCTGGGGTCCCAGTGCAGACCACGTATCCGCCCTTTGCCCCTGCGCCCGGACCAAGGTCGACGACGAAGTCTGCCGAACGTATCATCTGCTCGTCATGTTCAACGACCAGGACGGTGTTGCCCAGGTCTCTGAGGCCCTTGAGGGTCTCGATAAGCCTCCTGTTGTCCCTCTGGTGGAGCCCTATGCTGGGCTCGTCGAGGATGTAGAGGACGCCTACCAGGCTTGACCCTATCTGTGTGGCGAGCTGTATCCTCTCCGCCTCGCCCCCGGACAGCGTTGCCGTTGCCCTGTCCAGCGTCAGGTATCCCAGGCCCACGTCTATGAGGAACCTGAGCCTGTCGACTATCTCTTTGAGCACCTGTCTCGATATGGTCCTCTCCTTCTCGGTGAGCTTGAGGTTTGTGAAGAACTCTAGGGCCTGTGTGATGGACATCTCACAGACATCGGCGATGGAGAGGCCTGCTATCTTGACGGCCAGGCTCTCGGGCCTCAGCCTCTTTCCCCCGCAGGCCGGGCAGGGGGTCCGGCTGAGGAACTGCTGGTACCACTCCCTGGTCTCGTCCGAGTTGGTCTCGACGTACCTCCTCTTCATCAGGTTGACTATCCCCTCCCAGGCCTTGCGGTACCGCATCGTGGAGCCCTTTCCATTTCTAATCCGGAAGTAGACCTTTTCCTCTCCGGACCCGTTCAACAGGACGTCTAGCTGTCGCGGGGTAAGCTGGGAGATGGGGGTGTTGAGTCTGAAGCCGTACTGGTCCGCAACACACCTGACCGCTCTCATGAACCAGCTGTCCGGGGAGCGGCTGAAGGGCGCTATTGCCCCTCCCAGGATGGACTTGTTCTTGTCCGGGATTACGAGGTCGGGATCTATCTCCATCTTCACCCCGAGGCCGGAGCACTCCTTGCAGGCGCCGAAGGGGCTGTTGAAGCTGAACATCCGGGGCTCGAGCTCCTCCATGCTCACGCCGCAGTGGGGGCAGGCCATCTTGTCGCTCAGCAGCAGTTCCTCGCCGCCCGTGTCTACGATGACCAGTCCGCCGCCCAGTTCGAGGGCAGTCTGGACAGACTCGGCGATCCTTGACCTCCTATCGGGTCTCACCCTCACCTTGTCGACCACGACCTCTATGTTGTGCCTCCTGTTCCTGTCCAGGCGCGGCGGATCCTCACAAAGGTAGATTTCCCCGTCCACCCTGACGTCGGTGAAGCCCTCCCTGTGGAGCTCCTCGAAGAGCTTCCTGTGCTCCCCTTTCTGGCCCCTCACCACCGGGGCCATGATGGTGACCCTTGTTCCCTCTTGCAGCCCAAGTATCCTGTCAACAATCGTGTCGGTGGTCTGCCTCTCTATCCTTCTCCCACACTTGTAGCAGTGGGGAACGCCTATCCTGGCGTAGAGCAGCCTGAGGTAGTCGTGGATCTCGGTGGTGGTGGCCACCGTCGACCTGGGGTTCTTGCTCGCCCCCTTCTGCTCGATCGAGATGGCGGGGGAGAGCCCGTCTATGTACTCGACATCGGGCTTGTCCATCCTCTCGAGGAACTGCCTGGCATAGGCGGAGAGGCTCTCGACGTAGCGCCTCTGTCCCTCGGCGTAGATGGTATCGAACGCCAGGCTGGACTTGCCGGAGCCGGAGACGCCGGTGATGACGACCAGCCGGTTGCGCGGGATGCGCAGGTTTATGGACTTGAGGTTGTGCTGTCTTGCGCCGCGTATTTCTATGTAGTCGAGCCCCACGGCCTGCTCCCGGACAAATATTCTACCATGCGGCCCGAGAGGGCCGCAAAAAGAAAACAGCCGCTCACCCGCTCCGGCAAACCTCTGGCCGGCGGTGCGCAGCCGGGGAAAACGGACGACACGGCAATGGTTGTGGTTGCCCGCCGGGACCGGCCGTTGTAACATTTCGGGCGGATGAGGAGGATGCAATGATAAGGGGTGCCCTGGCAGCAGCGCTCCTTTGTGCCGGATGTGTCACCGGTCTTCACGCTTCGTACTGGATGCCGCATTTCAGCAACGAGACCTCCTCCGGCAGCGGGAGCGACCTCATAGACATCCAGGACGACCTGGGCATAGAGACCGGCAACCTGTTCGTCTTCGAGATACAGGGTGAAGCCGGCCGCCAGCGGGGTCGGCTTGGCTACTGGCAGGTGACAGGTGAAGGTTCTTCCACGGTGGGTGCCGGCGGCTTCAACTTCGCCAACCATACCTACCAGGCCGGCGACCAGACCGAGTCGGAGATGGATCTCGCCATAATAAGCGCCGTGTGGGAGCCGGGCATAGTGCAGACGCCGCGCTTTCGCCTGGGTATTTCCATAGGCGTAAACATGCTGCAGTTCAACCTGGTGGCAGACGACCTCACCAATCCGCCCGCACCCGGTGACGGCGAGGTGCACGTGCCGTCCGAGGATTCGGACCTTTCCAGCATCGGCTACATGCCGGTGCCGGTGGCGGGCCTCGGCATTGACGTGGGCATAAAGCCGTGGCTGTGGTTCGTCCTGCGGGGCGAGGCGTTCGACACCGACCTGGTTCCGCTCGTACCGGACGTGGATGCGCTTTTCTACGGTGGTCAGGCGGGCTTCATATTCGGCCGGGCGAAGAAGCACATCATCGGCTTCGCCGGCTACCGCTACTATCACGCCGAGTACACCTACGACACCGACACCGGCGACTCCACCCTCAACGGGCCGATAGCGGGGCTGACGGTCATCTTCTAGGCCTTCCGCCCGCCGGCACTTGCGTGCCACCGCCTTTCTGCTACTCATTTTGCCGAAAGGGGTGGCAGCATGCCCGAGCGGCCGAACATCGTCTTCATCACCTGTGACCAGTTCCGCGGTGACTGCCTGGGGGTGACGGGGCACCCCGTGGTGGAAACCCCCACCCTCGACCACCTGGCCTCGCAGGGGGTGGTGTTCACCCGCGCCTATACTGCGGTTCCTTCCTGCATAGCCGCACGCGCCGGCATCCTCACCGGCCTATCACCAAGGAGCCACGGTCGTGTCGGCTACCGCGACGGCGTCCCCTGGAACTACCAGGTCACCCTCCCCGGCGAACTCGCCAGGGCCGGCTACCACACCCAGGGCGTCGGCAAAATGCACTTCTACCCGGAGCGCAGCCTGCTCGGTTTCCACAATGTCGTGCTTCATGACGGCTACCTGCACTTCGCCCGCGACTACCGCAAGCAGTGGTACGGCATGGTGGACGATTACGTTGTGTGGCTCAAGGACAAACTCGGCCAGGAGGCCGACCTCATCGAGCACGGTGTTCAGTGCAACTCCTGGGTGGCCAGGCCCTGGCCGTACCCGGAGCACCTGCATCCCACCAACTGGGTGGTGACGCAGTCCATAGACTTCCTCAGGCGCAGGGACCCGCGGAAGCCCTTTTTCCTCTGGATGTCCTTCGTGCGGCCGCACCCGCCGCTCGACCCGCCGGAAGTCCGCTCCAGGTTCCAGGGGTTCCGGGTCGGGCCAAACAGCAGGTTGTCCGTGACGGCCTTGTGCCCGAAGGCCGGCGTGTTCGTCTTGCCCAGGATGACTGCACCGGCTTCCCGAAGCTTGGTGACGAC
>CAYWSC010000186.1:0-4368 GCA_964460695.1 Hadarchaeota archaeon (SeqCode) | reverse complement strand
CGGATCGGGGATAGCCGTAACTGGCCCGGACCAGTCCTTCGTTCTGCAGGAGGGGCAGTCCCTGACATCATACGTCAGGATACTCAATCGAGATGAGTCCGCGGTGACTGTGCACGTAACGATAAGCGAGGAGCTGCGGGACCTAGTCTCAGCCTCCGCCGACCTTCTTCAGATCGATCCAGGGGAAGGCGAAAAGCTCCTGTTGTCCTACAGCGTCCCGGCTGGAAAGCCGGCTGGGCAGTACGAGGGGTGGATCGAGCTGTGGACTTCATCGGGCAACCTAGCCGTCTCCATATCTCGTCCAGTTCACATACAGGTAACGTCCTCCTCAGGTGTGACGATTCGACTGCAGAAGGGACTCAACCTCATATGTTGGCCGGGCCCGGATATGCCGCTCGACGACTTTTTCGCATCCCACAGATCGGTAAAGAGGGTTTGGAAGAGAACCCCAGACGGGGGGTATGTCTCTGCCACCTACTACGACGGGTCGGGGTGGTGGAGTTCGGACCCCTCCTTCACCTCCCTCAAGCACGGCGAGGCGTACTTTGTCGAGTCGAACGAGGACGTGGATTTGGAGTCACCGTCGGCTTCTCCGGGATCCCAGACGATAACCGTACACAAGGGGCTAAACCTGATAGGGTGGATAGCAGCTCCAATGGAGTTCAATGACGCGTTCCACCAGAACTCGACCTTCCACCCGATCCGAAAGATATGGCGCAAGGCCTCCGGGGGATACGTATCGGCCGAATATTTCCCCAGCCAGCAGGTGTGGTGGAGTGCTGACCCAAGCTTCACCCAGCTGGAAACAGGCGAGGCCTACTTCCTCGAATGTGATGGAGAAGGAACCTTCGTCGTGAACGGGGGTTGAGGAGAGTTTCAGAGAGATCCAGTCCGTTCTCCCGGACATTTCATGCTATTGAGCTGCGTAGAGGCATTTGACAAAGGACCTGATTATCGTCTCCCAAGAGTAGCGCCTGACGACTTTTCTCCTACCCCTTTGCCCCATCTTCCTAGCGGTGGCAGGCCGCTCGATCAGACGCAGCATGCACTCGGCAAGACCCGCGGCATCTCCCCTACGGACTAGGAAGCCGTCTTTCCCGCTGTTAACTAACTCGGTCATTCCACCAGTCCTCGTTCCTATCACCGGCTTTCCGCACGACATCCCCTCGACGAGAGACCTGCCGAAGGACTCGTAGAAGGATGGGTTGACGAGGACATCCGACAGCCTGATCCACCGGGGTATCTGGACGTGGGGCAAAAAGGGAATAAAGCTGACTTGATCTGAGATACCCATCTTCTCGACCTGGTGCTTCAGGTAAGAGGCGTAGGCAGCTCGCGACCCCTTCGGGTAGAACCGGGCCAGGGTCCTGACTTGGGGATCGTCGCTCGGCCTGACTATGAAATCTGGGGGTGCCGATATCTGGGCCCCGACCAGGAACAGCTTGCATCCCTGCTCTTCTTGGAGCAGAATCCTGAAGCTCTCAAGCAGGACGTGGATGCCTTTCTCCGGGGATATTCTTCCGACGAATAGAACAGACGGGCAGGCTTCAGTGGGTTTTGACCCAGGCGAGAAGAGAGACGGATCCACTCCGGGATTCACCGTGAAGCACCTGTCAGAAATCTCGGGGAACCGTCGAACGGTGTTTCGGGTGACAAAGTTGCTGCAGCTGATCACGACATCTGCCTTCCTCACATACCTCCAGATTAGGCGTCTGTCGAGCTGCGAGAGCCAGTCGCAGTGCATGTGCAAGATGACCTTGGCCGGGCAAGCGTCCTTGATGATCGGGACGAACTGAAAGTAGCTGTGGATGTGTATGTAGTCGGGCGGGTCCCTCTTGAGTTCTCGGGCAACCTGCAGCGCGTATCCGAGTCCGTTGAGGGGGGATGAGAAGACAGGGCGTCTGCGTGTGGAGATGATTCGATTAGCACGCAGCATCTTGTGCAAGACTGATCTTGGGACGCCGACCTGCGAGACGAACCGATACCGAACGCCTTCAGACCAGTGCTCACTGGGGCCCTTTCTTTCGTCGGTGAAGACCGTAACCTCGTTGTCGACGGAGAGCCTTCTCGCTACCTCGTAGGTCCAGATTCCGGAGGACTTCTGGTTTGGAGGAAGGACTTTCAGGCCGGGTGGGGTGACGAAGGCTATCCGCATCGCCATCATCCGCATGTTGAAGAATATCCTCGATAAAACGCAGCCTAATGCTTAGTTCCCCGTCGGGACTATTAAGCCGGAAAGCGTAAAGATTATTAAACAGCATGAACACGAGGCCGGCGCAAGCCGATCGCATGATTCTGAACCACTCCGTGTCTAGAAGGAAGTTTCTCGTCGCAACTGGTGCGGCAGCGGGCGCCACCCTCGCGGGCGCACTCACAGATGCAAGTGGCCCTGCAGGGGGATATCTCGCCTCAGCTAAATCTAGGGTGGTCGCCCGAAGGAACGGAACCGTAGCCCAGATGGTTCAAGAGAGCGTTTCCGCCTTCGGGGGTATCCAGGCCTTCGTCTCGCCAGGGGATAGGGTGGCGATAAAGGTGAACGGGAGCTGGGCGATCGCCTCAGCCAACACCTCGACAGATGTCGTCAGGGAGGTTGTGTCGCTGGTAAAGTCCGCAAGTCCCTCACAAGTCGTCGTCTACGACCATGTGATTGACGGCATCTCTGGCTGGGCTCCCATACAGTCCGCCGCAGAGGGCGCCGGTGCTACGGCAGTGATGCTTGGCGGAGACTCGTCTGACTATACTCAGGAAAGCCTCTCCGGCGTTTCTTTGAAGACCACGGAGATTGCGAATGTGCTGAGACAATCGGACGTCTTGATCAACGTCCCGAAGCTGAAGACCCATAGCGGTTCAAACGTGACTTTTTGCCTCAAGAACCACCTCGGCTCGATACTGAACAGGCATGCCGTGCACCAGGCCGAGCTTCACCAGGGGATTGCAGACCTAAACACGGCTCCGAGCATACGCATCAAGCACCGCCTCTGCATAGCCGATGCGATAGAACCTATGGTCACCGGCGGGCCGAAATATGGGACCTACGCCAACTACAACGGGATTCTGGCCGGCGTTGACCCGGTGGCAGTTGACTACGTGGGCACACAGATAATACGAAGGTACAACCCAAGCGTTCCGCAGACACCTGCATACATCCAGAAGGCGGCGGACCTGGGGCTAGGGATCGCTGATCCCGCCAGAATAGTGTTTGAAGAGGCCGACGTCGGTACGCCCGTGCCCGAGATGGGGCCTGGACTTCTCCTCGCGGGCCTGATCGGTCTCGGGCTGCTGCGTGGCAGGCAGACAAAGGCGGCCTCGAGAGGCACCGACCGAGGCATAGGGTAGAGTCCGAGGAGTAGGCACCAGTGGTATGCCTGATCTTCGCAGGTCCAGTACACTCAGCGATGGGAAGCACTGGTGACGACGGCCTCGATAGGTCTAGGGACGGTTCCAAGCCTTGTGAGCCATTAGGTTTAAGAGAGAAAACGAAACTTTCAATGTGGCAAGGGAGAGCATCGTCCTGCTGTCGGCGGTCGGCTTCCTCTTCTGCCTGATAATGCTCCCGATATCCCTCGTGCTGTGGAGGGGTGCCTTTGTGTGGTTCGTAGCGCTGCTGGCGATCTTCTTAGCCGCCGGTGTTGCGGCTACTGGGAGGTCCACAAGGCAGCCGTCAGCCTAGAATCTTATCGTCGTGCAAGCAAGCCGCCTATGGCAGGTGCGAGTCTGGATTCTACGGCCCTCCGCTTTGGCCCCCTCTGTTGAATCTGTTCAACAATTCTGACCTCTAGGTCTATTCTTCCCTGGAGGAGGCTGCGGAGGAAGGCGATGCGGCTCGACTTCTCCAAGTCGTCCTCTGTTATGTCCTTCCTCAGCGGTTCGACCAGCAGCACAGCCGTCCCTCTCTTGTCTTGAATGACTTTGAACCTTCCTATAAGGCGATAGTCGTCAACGAGTGCGGAGAAGACCATTGGGCTCACGGGTTTCCCCGCATGGTCTGTGAGGAAGTCATTTACCCTTCCCTCGACCCTTGCAAGGTATGGCCAGGGACAGCCGCAGTTGCAAGGCTCGTCCGCACCCATTACTGCCACATCCTGCGTATTGTACCTTATCAGGGGCATGACGCGGTTGTTTAGCCCAGTGATCACTAGGGAGCCCCTCTCGCCTTCCGACACCTGCTCGCCGTTCTCGTCGAGCACCTCTACGACCTGCTCGGGGATTATGTGGTAGTTTCCCTCTGGGCAGGTCCAGGCAACGCTGGAGAACTCGGCAGAGCCGTAGCGATCCACCACTTCAGCTTCAAAGGCATCGGAGATGAGCCTTCTAGCCTCGTCGAACAGGGTCTCCATAGTCGTGAAGACCCTAGGTATCTTGAGCCTC
>CAYWSC010000185.1:0-4382 GCA_964460695.1 Hadarchaeota archaeon (SeqCode) | reverse complement strand
CAGCTCTTGAGAGGAAGGCCGATGTCCTAGTAATAGACGAAATCGGCCCAATGGAGCTGAAGAGCGAGGTGTTCAAGGATAGCGTGCTCAAGGCACTAGGATCCGAGACCCCGGTGATCGCAGCTGTCCACTTCAGAACGGACTGGGGGTTCATAGGTAGGGTGAAGCAGAGACCAGACACGAAGATGGTGGTCGTGACGCAGCAGAATAGGGACATGTTACCCTCGTCGATAGCGAGAGAAGTGATGTCGTTGCTTGCACGGTGATGCGAGCAGGAAAGAGTTATATCTCTCTACCGAACGATTCGATTTCGAACTGTTGGCTTAGGGCTGAGAAGGGTTGGCGATCGAGCTGGACGGAGAATCCTCGCAGCCGCCTGATAGACGCGGGACCTTCTTGCGCTTGATGAGGTACTGGGTCAGGTACTGGAAGTTCGCTGTCGTCGTCTTTGCGTGCATAGTGGCGTCATCGGTCTTCCAGGTTCTGCCGGGCCTGTACATAAAGAAGATAATCGACGTGGCCCTTCCGTCGAAAAATGCCAGGATGCTACTCGTGCTTGCACTGGCAATCGTTGGCGTGACGGCACTGTCGGGGCTCTTCAGCTTCTTCCAAAGGTTCCTGGGAGAGATGGTCGCTCAGCGAGTGATATACAGGCTGAGGAAGGAGGTGTACGAAAGCCTGCAGAATCAGTCCTTCTCCTTTTTCGACCGAACCCATACCGGGCAGGTGATGTCGAGAACCACGATGGACGTAGATCTTGTGAGGCGTTTCCTCAGCTTCGGCTTGAGGGCCCTAGTCGGAACCCTCACAGACTTCTCCGTAGTTCTGTTCGTTTGCATCGTTGTTCTCAAGGCTCCGGGCCTGACCTTGCTGGCCTTCTCGACCGGCCCAGCCATCGTCTACCTAATGATAAGATTCTCGGATCGTCTCAGGGAGCCCCTGGAGCGGAGCAGGGAGACCTTTGCGAATCTAAGCTCCGTTCTTCAGGAAAACCTGGCAGGCATACACGTTGTCTCGGCCTTCAACCAAGAGGAGTCTGCGCTACGCAATTTCCAAGATCAGACGAGGCGCTACTTCGACCTATCGGTACTGCTTGCCAAGATACGGGCTTTGTATGGTCCATCTACATCGCTCCTGGTCTCGCTGAGCATGATAGCAATCCTCTTCTACGGCACCTACGGGATAACGAAGGGTTTCCTGACCCTAGGCACCCTCATGGCCTTCAACGTGTATGTGATGCGGCTCGTTGGACCGCTGAGAATCCTCGGAAACATGGTTCGTATCTACAGGGACGCAGTGGTTGGCGCCGCCAGGGTGTTCGAGATCATAGACGCAGAGCCAGACGTAAGGGACGCTCCCGACGCGATCGAGCTTGAGGACGTCAAGGGCAGGGTGACCTTCGAGAACGTCTCCTTCAGCTACGGTAAGGGGCCTCCAAGCCTCAAAGACGTGTCTTTCGACGTCTCGCCCGGAGAGACTGTGGTTCTCCTGGGGGCAACCGGGTCGGGCAAGAGCACCATAGTGAACCTTATCCCACGGTTCTACGACCCCACATCCGGTGCGGTCAAGATAGATGGAATAGATGTGAGGAAGGTCAGGCTCAAGTCGCTAAGGAGATTCATAGGAATAGTGCCGCAGGAGACCTTTCTGTTTTCCACGACTATAAGGGAGAACATAGCGTACGGCAAGCCGGATGCCACCATGGAGGAGATCCAGAGGGTCGCAAAGCTGGCCGAGGCCGACGAGTTCATAAGGTCCCTTCCCAACGGATATGACACCGTCGTGGGCGAGAGAGGGGTGACTCTCTCCGGAGGCGAAAAGCAGCGGATCGCTATAGCCCGCGCCCTACTCATGGATCCCAGGATACTGATACTTGACGATTCGACGTCCAGCGTCGATACCGAGACGGAGTACGAGATCCAGAAGGCTCTGGACAGGCTTCTGAAGAACAGGACGACGTTCATCATAACCCAGAGGTTGTCCATGATCAGGAGGGGGCACAGGATAATTGTCATGGACGGTGGCAAGATAGCCGAGCAAGGGACGCACGAGGAGCTTCTCAAGAAGGGCGGCATATACGCAAGGATCTACCATGCCCAGGCGACTCACAGCCTGGAGGCGGGGGTGATGGGAAACGGGGCATAGGATGAAGATGCTTGTGACGTCTAGCGAGGAAGAGGAAGAGAGGAGGATGCCTGACAGGGTTCTCTTTCGGAGAGTTCTAGACTGTGTGATGCCCTACAAGAAGAGATTCGTCGCCTCGATTCTCCTCGCGCTCATCGGATCGGCGATGGGACTGGTCATGCCCTACCTCATGAAGATGGCGATAGACAACTACATAGTCCCCTTCGGGACGGGCGAGGTTTCGGCATCTGTGGTGATGAACGGGATCATGTGGCTCTCCCTCGCATACCTTGCCCTAGCTATCCTGGGCTACGGTATCCAAGCTGGACGCAGCTACCTGCTCAACTGGATAGGCCACAGCGTTATGAAAAACCTCCGAGACAGAATGTTTGCCCACCTGCTCCGCATGTCGAGGTCGTTCTACGACAAGAACGAGATCGGGAGGCTGATGTCGAAGGTAACCTCCGACGTGGCCACGATGAACGAGGTTCTGACAACCGGCCTTGTCAACGTCTTCACAGACATCCTGATGCTCGTCGGAATCCTCGTGGTAATGCTTTTGATAAGTCCGTGGCTAACAATGATCTCCCTTCTCACAATACCCATGCTGCTCGGCGCCGCCCTGCTCTTTAGAAGCAGGGCAAGGAAGGCCTACAGGTTAACGAGGAAGAAGATAGCAGGGGTCATGGCTAACCTAGAGGAGAGCATCTCCGGGATAAGGGTGGCCCAAAGCTTCGGGAGGCAGGACGAGAACTCGAGGAGATTCGACAAGGCTAACGTCGAGAACCTGAGGGCGAACGTCTACGCAGCCCAGGTCTACTCCATGTTCTTCCCGACGGTCCAGCTGATTGGAGCGGCGGGAATGTTCCTCATCCTCTACTTCGGAGGCCTGTCCTACATCTCTGGCACGCTAACGATAGGAATCCTAGTGCTGTTCCAGTCCTACGTCATCAGCTTCTTCAGCCCGATCATGGATTTGACCATGTTCTACAACAGCCTCCAGTCCGCATTCGCCGCAGCTGAGAGGATCTTCGGGCTCTTGGACACGCCCCCTGATGTGAGAGAGTCCGAGGGAGCGATCGACATTGGAAGAGTCCGCGGAAAGGTCGAGTTTAGAAACGTCACCTTCTCGTACGTTCCGGGGCATCCCGTTCTGAAGGAGTTCAACCTCATCGTTAGGCCCAAGGAGACCCTCGCCATTGTGGGTCCGACGGGGGCGGGGAAGAGCACGATCATGAACCTCCTCCTCAGGTTCTATGACGTGAATAGTGGCGAGATCCTGCTTGACGACGTAGATATCAGGTCTATCAGGCTCGACTCGCTAAGACGCAACATGTCGATAGTTCTCCAAGATACGTTCCTTTTCACGGGCACGGTGAGGGACAACATCAGGTTCGGGAAGCCCGATGCCTCCGACGAGGAGGTGAAGGCTGCGGCAGAGGCAGTCGGCGCCGACAAGTTCATATCACGGCTTCCACAGGGATACGAAACGCTCGTGAGGGAGAGGGGGATAAATCTGTCCCAGGGACAGAGGCAGCTCATAGCCTTTGCGAGAGCACTGCTTGTGGATCCTCCCATCCTTTTGCTGGATGAGGCCACCTCGAGCGTGGATCCCTATACCGAGCTCCTCATACAGCGCGCGCTTGAGAAGGTGATGAAAAACAGGACCTCCATCGTGATAGCCCACAGACTCTCAACGGTGAGGAATGCAGACAGGATAATTGTGCTGGATCACGGCCGGATAGTAGAGGAGGGGACCCACGAGGAGCTGCTGGCACGCGGCGGCATGTACAAACGGCTCTGCGAGATGCAGTTCAGGCCAGCTGAGGCAGCCTAGACAACGATTCTCTCCTCGTTAACCAGAGGATATCCGCCGACCTGGTAGGCCAGGAACTTTTCCGGCACTGGGTCGCCATGAAGAGTGTAGGTGACGGCCGGGTTGAGACGCTTGACCATGTCAACGGAGTCGTGGAAACTGGAGTGCGCCGACAGGTCCACCTCCTCCACGTTCAGGGGTGTCCCGTCGTACGAGCGCTCGTACTTGATCTTGTCCGCCATCGAGCCTCTCGGAAAGTATGACGTGGAAAAGATCACTGTGTCCCCCTCTGCCGAGTTGTCGAGGTAGAACCTGATCGGTCCGCCTTGGCAGAAGCCTGACGTGGTTATGATGACCCCTTGCGGATCGTTCAGAACCTGGTCCCGTATCGACCTTCGAACCTCTCTGAACACGAGGGGAAACTCTGTATCCATATACCTCT
>CAYWSC010000184.1:0-4424 GCA_964460695.1 Hadarchaeota archaeon (SeqCode) | reverse complement strand
TCAATACGAGCGCCCAGTTCCCGGGCAGGCTCTTCGGGCCCGGGCATGAGGGCTGCCAGACGGTATGGGATGTGGACGGAGACGGAATACTTGAGATCGTTTTCGGGACGAGGAGGGGAGACAGCAACAGGATCTGGTGCTTCGAGGCGACGACCCGCCTGGAGTGGGTCTTTCCTCCCATCGATGAAGATGGCCTGTCGGGCCAGCCGTGGAGCAAGGTCTCCCTTGTCGATGTGGACGGCGACGGGGCCTATGAGCTCGCCTTCACGGCAGGTTCGAATCTCTACGTGCTGGACGGGAATGGGACACTGAGGTGGACTTGGAAGGATCCGACTGGATCGACCATGCTGGGGCCTCCCCAGGCCTTTGACGTGGATGGCGACGGGTACGTCGAGTTTTTCATGAATGACAACGCCGGCCTCGTCTACAGGGTGAACCGTCGAGGGGAGCTTGTCTGGACGTGGCTCCGGGCCGGCAAAGACATACAGGCCCCACCCACCGTCGCCGATGTGGACAGGGATGGAGAGTTTGAGGTTCTCTTTGCCAGCCAGGACCACAACGTCTATTGCATCGATGCAGCAACGGGGCAGGGGGAGTGGAAGCTCGATGTCGGAGCCAACATGATGAGGAACCCTGTGATCGTCGCTGACGTCAACGGTGACGGGGAGTACGAGGCACTCGTCTGGACCGACCCGCCGCGCAGCTCGGTGGTCTGCATCAGCTTCTGCGGCGAGGAACTGTGGAGGTGGGTCCATCCGAGAAACGAGCCCATGAGGATGTGCCAGGCGATGGGGGATGTCGACGGCGATGGCTCGATGGACATGGTGGTGATGTCGAGGTCTGAGGCCTTCTGCATCGACATTGGTGTCGAGTCGCCGCATCAGGTGTGGGAGCTTAACTTCTCCCAGTTGAGCAGAGACGGCCTCATCCCGCGGGGAGCGGTTGCAAACGCCTGGTCGTCCTACCAGCTGATCGCCGATATCGATGGGGATGGCCAGCAGGAAGTCCTTTGGCTTGCCCCATTTCCCATAGTGACGGACGGGCGGACCGGAAGGCCGGAGGCGTACTATCTCAACGACCACGTGGCGCTGAACAGAAGGCAGGAGAACGGAGGCTGGTGGGGTGACGTCGACGGGGATGGCGAGTCGGAGTGGATCGTAGAGCTTAGGGGCAATTCATACATCGAGACGCTGGTCTACTGTCTGACCCTCGGGGGGAGATTTCCCGCCGGGTCCTTCTGGCCGGAGTACTATCACTGCGCCTATCCGGGTGAGTACCAGAGGAAACAGGACTGGCTCCTGCTCAAGGGTGCCTATTCAAACTCGCTCTGGTTCCCCATCGGGCAGCCTTGGTCTGCTTGCCTCGCTATTCTGTTCTTCCTACTGGCGATCTTGAAGTTGAGCGGGCCCAGCCTTGGTCGTCTCCTTTTCAACTCACGCAGTGACCCGACCGCTGGAAACAGATTTCTTGTATGAGTCGAGGGGTTTCTTATGCCGGTGTACAAGAACCCTAAGCCGAACAGGCATACAGAGCAGAATCCGGTGGAGAAGCACTTCCACGACCACGACGAGACCTGGATAATCATGGGGGGAAGGGCGAAGGCCTTCATGGTCGACAGGGACGGAAGGTACTCCGAGTTCGTGCTCGAGGAGGGGGACGTCTGGATGATCGAGGCGGGCGTCGAGCACGGGTGCCAGCCGATAGGCGAGGTACTGATCTTCCCCTTCCCCGGGACCATACCGGAGGGCTCCCACAGGCCGGGTCACTACTACATGGAGAAAGAAGGATACATGCCCACGCTATATGTCAGGAAGGACCCGATCGACAGGTACAGCAAGACTCCGAGCGACAGTGAAAGCTAGTATTCGGGCCGCGGCAGCCCGTCTGGGCCAGTCTTGAAAGACCGCATCGAGTAGCTGGAAGAGACGAGCCTGGTCAGGAGCATCTCTCTCAAATCCCTCTCCAACTCCTCTTCAGTGCCAATCAGGTTCTCCTGTTCGTTGGGGTCGCGCCGAAGATCGTACAGCATGTAGCCTTTCCCGTCCTGCCTGATGGCGTACTTGTATCGGGAGGTCCGGATGCAGATCCTTCGCTCTCCCCCGTAGATAACCTCGCTGAGCTGAACCTCCCTCAGGGAGGATGAGCCCTCCGCTGCCGAGATCAAGGAGCTTCCCAGGCACCGTCCGGATGGTTCCACCCCGGCTGCCTCCAGAACGGTGGGGTATATGTCAACGGTCTCTGCGGGGGCATCGCACCTCTTCCCCTCTGGGAGCTGGCCCGGCCAGCTGACAATCAGTGGTACGCGCATAGAACTTTCGAAGAAGGTCGACTTGTAGAGGCGTCTGTGATCCCCAAGCATCTCGCCGTGGTCCGACCAGAAGATAACCAACATGTTCTCCAAGAGGCCTCTCTCCTCGCACGCATCTAGGATCCTTCCGACCCAGTGGTCGATGAGCGATATCTTGCCGTAGTAGTTGGCCCTTATGGCGGCTATGTTCTCCGTGGTGCTATCCGGGAAGGGCTGGAAGTCCGGCATCTCCCTAATCGACTCCGGCAGGTTGGAATTGGACTCTGGATATGGTATTGGGTCGGGAGACCTTCGTGGATCGTACATCGTGGCGTACCTCCCCGGAGCATCCCAAGGTTCGTGGGGACCCGGGAAGCCGACAAATAGGCATAACGGCCTGTCATCGTCGTAGGCCCTTAGGAACTTCTCTGCCTGACTCCCGACGTAGCTGTCCAGGTACAGCTCCTCCGGCAGCGGGCTGGGCCTAACGAGGAAGCGGTTATGCGATTTTCTTGCAGCGGCCCTGTTTCGATAGTCCTCTTTGAAGGCCTCGTAGAGACCATGCTCCTCCCACAGGTCGGTCATGTAGCTCCTCGTATTAACCGTCGCCCACGGGCCGGTGGTCTCGTGGACGTACTCGAACCCCCTGGCGCGCACATAGCCCTCGAAATCCCTCATGTGCAGACCGCCGTGGGAGTAGTAGTGGGACTTGCCTATGTGGGCTGTGAAGTACCCTGACCGCTGCAGCCTCTGGAAGAACGTATCGTCGTGGGGCGGTAGACAACCCGCATTCGACCACATTCCATGGTTGTGCGGGTAGATCGAGCTAACGAAGGAGGCTCTCGCCGGCATGCAGAGGGGGCTGACCGTTGAGGCCTGGGTGAACACCACTCCCCGCCTCGCGATCCTATCCATATTCGGGGTGCGCAGCTGGGGGTGCCCGAGGTACGAGAGGCAGTCCGCCCTCTGCTGGTCCGGCATGAGGATTAGGATGTTGGGCCGTTCAGCCATGGGCGTCACCAGTATAGGCGGCTTAAGAAGTTTTCCAGAGGAGGAGGGCCGACGGGTCGCCTCGCGGTGAGAGCAAGAGGCTAAGCAATAATAGCGACCCTCATTCACATTCGACGGGTCATTTCATGGCTTCACCTGGAGCGATCAGGGCGGGAGCGGCCTCGACTGATATAACTCCTAGAGGCGATATCCAGCTGGCGGGAGCGGTCGGTCTCTACAGACCCGCCAAGTTCGTCCTAGACCCACTGTACGCTAGGGCGCTGGTGGTCGAGGGCGAGGAGGAGAGGATACTCCTCATCTCCCTCGATCTGACCATAGTCACCAAGGAGCACGCCGACAGGATCAGGAGAAGCGTCGAGAGCCAGACCGGGATACCCTTCGAAGCCGTCATGGTGCATGCCACCCAGACCCACTCTGCACCGTCGCTCGGCCACTTCCTGATCGGAGAGGAGTTCGGGCCGGTGCCCGACGAGTTCGACTGGATCCGAGGAGGAGACAGGCGCTACTGGGGATATGCCGAGGAGAGGATCTTGAAGTGCGTTGAGGAGGCGGAGAGAGCCCTCTCACCCGTCCAGGTGGCCGCTGGAAGCGGCGTCGAGGGCCGGTACGCCTTCAACAGGCGGGCAGTGACAAGAGATGGGACAGTCGTTATGCCCGGCCGGAGGTGGGAGGACCCGCTTGGCCCGACCTACATAAGGTACCTCGAGGGACCCATAGATCCGGAGGTCGGCGTCGTCTGCTTCAGAGACAGCTCGCTGAACATAAGATCTCTACTAGTCAACTATACCTGCCATCCCGTGCACGTCTTCCCAAAGCCCGTCGTCTCGGCGGACTGGCCAGGGGCCCTGGCACGCGAGGTGAAACGATCCCTCGGCGATAGCTGCGTCCCCATCATCCTCAACGGGGCGTGCGGCAACATAAACCCCTGGCCGCCCTTTGACCCCGACTACGCGGATGATCACCGCCTCATGGGCAGGGCGTTGTCCAAGGTCGTTTTGAGGGTGATGGAGACGCTTGAATTCGCGGAGGAGGCGGCCGTAGACTACGCGACCAAGCGGATCAAGATACCGCTCAGAGAGGTCGAGGAGGAGCGGCTCAAGTGGGCAGAGGAGAAGATCAGATCCCA
>CAYWSC010000183.1:0-4435 GCA_964460695.1 Hadarchaeota archaeon (SeqCode) | reverse complement strand
CGCCGCCAAGGTCAGCTTCAGGGAGTCATTGAGGCAGGGATACAAGCCCGATCGCTCAAGGGAGCTGATGAGGATGGCGGCAAGGCTCGAAGGGCTTCAGTGGCGGGCACTAACCTTCAAGGTCTCGCTCCTCGCTCTAGTCCTCATCATCGGGGCGGCGAGCTATCTCTTCTTGAGGAGGATCCGTGGTGACAAGGAGAGAAGCAGAAGAAGCTGAGGTTCAGATGGAGTTCTCCAAGGCCCGCATGGCCGCCCTAAGGGTACTCTACTTCATCATCATACTCCTTCTACTGATCCTCGCAAAGGCGAGATGGGGTTTCTCTGACACTGTGTTTCTGGCTGCCGTTTTGGCGGGACTATTGGTTGTGGCGATATCCTATCCCCTCCAGCTAAAGATGATCTACAGCGTGGCATACAAGAGACGAGAGCTTGGCGACGAGGCAATGGTTGGCCTCAGGGGGACAGCCCTGGAGAGGCTCTCCCCCGAGGGGAAGGTAAAGGTGCGGGGGGAGATATGGAACGCCATCTCGGTCTCCGGGGAGATAGCCAAGGGAGAGGAGGTCACAGTCCAAGCGGTGGAGGGGCTAACCCTCAAGGTGAGAAGTGCAGGCGAGGTCGATGCAAGTCGCGATTCATCCGAAGACGGGCCAGAGACGCGAAAGTGATATATACCTCAGGCACCATGGGCAGGCGCAACCACAATCCGTTCGGTGGGTTGCGGTCGGAGGATGAAGTCGCTTGAAGGTGAACTCGTCCAAGAGCGGCCTTGCCGGGGTCCTTGTCGTAGTCTTGGTACTTTCCACCCTGATAGTTCTCAGCATTGGGAGGGGGGCTATAGGAAGCCCCATCTACCTAGCTAGGAACGACTATCCGACGGTTTTCGCCTCGAGCGAGGCGACAGGCGAGCCGATGGTCTTCGGCTTCGGCATCATATCGAAGGAGTCGCTCAGGGAGATAGAGATCAGATATTCCAGCCTCTTCGTCACGCCGCCGCCGGAATTCGAAGACCCCGCCTTCAACCCGAATGAGAGTACCCCTACAGAGATCATGGAGGCACGAAGGGATATAAGGGCGATAAAGCTCTTCCTTGGAAACGTAACTATTCCCTATGACGTAATCCCCATCACCGGCGTCGTCGGGAACAAAACGAGCAGGGTGGGCTTCACCGGCGTGGTCTACGACTTCACACGCACCCTTCAGCTGTTCCTAGACGAAGCTGTACTGGACAACATATTCGAGGTGTACGCCGTCCTGAAGTTTGAGAACGGCAAGATCCTCTACATGGCGGGTGTCCCGGACTTCTTCTACGCCCGCTCGCGGAACGTGAGGTACCTCTCGATACACTACAACCAAAACGAGACGACCTACCAACACAGGAGTCCGCTGCTGGCCGAGGCGACGCCCGTCGACCAGGCCCCTGGTTACGGGTCGCTCACCTTTAGAGACGTCAAGCCCGATGATCAGATATTCATCCAGATGAACGTTGAGGCAAACCTATACGGGCTCCCGATCTGGGTTATGCAGAGCAAGTACAGGACGTACCTGGCGGAGTATGTCCGTGTATACGCGAACGGCAAGCTAGAGATAAACGCCTTTAACTTAATGCCGATGCAGAGCGGAGGTTGGGCCGCATGAAGCTCCACGTGCTCATAGCAGTCGTGATCGTCCTTACCCTAGGTCCAGTAGGTGTTCTATCCCAGACGGGGGAGCTTAGGCCGATAATCCTGATATATTCCCCCTTCACCCCGGACTGGGGGGCTAGGCTCGCCCAGCTGGTAGAGTCGGACGGTAGATTCGATGCAGACGTCTACGTGGTCGATGAGAAGTCGATCTACGAGGTGGTGGTGAATTTTCCCCGGGTCGAAGCCGTGGTTCTATGCCCCCTCTCGAGGCCTCAGGCGGCGCTGGACGACATCTCCAACATGACTGTGGCCTTCTTCAAGGACGGCGGAGCCGTGATCGGGATCGGGACTTCCTGTACTACGAGGTACGCACCTAAGCTCGGACCCGAGGTATTCACCATGATTGGCAACAGGTCGATCCAGGCGAAGAAGGTCGGGGGAAGAAGGGTCTTCGTGTACCATAGGAGGGAAGTCCTGCCAGAGATAAACGGCGGGATAGAGGAGGATACCTTCGAGCTTGAAGGGTACCTCTTCTTCTACCCAGCGAACAAGAAGGGAGAGCCGGTCGAGATTCCCGCCAACGGGACCAGGCACGTTCTCTACGTCGCAGAGAACGGAGCCCCCCTAGTGGTCGCGTACAAGGCAAACGGAGGGGGAGCATCCGTCGCATTTCCAGGCCTGACCGTCCAGGAGGGCGAGGGAAGGGACAACTACTACGGCTACCTGTTTGAGAGAGAGCAGTTCAGAGAGCTGTTCCTGAACAGTCTCAAGTGGGCCATCGACAACAGTCCTAGGTTCGAAAGGCTCAAAGATACCGCCGCCAGTCGCCTCGAAGCAGAGGCCTCCCGCAGAGAGGAACTTGCAAGGGAGGCCGAGAGACTCCAGAGGAGGGTGAAGACCCGCAGGTATATCAGGCTGGCGATCCTTTGGCTCGTCGGAATAGCCTTCTGCTCCGTAGTGACCTACAAGGTGATACTGGTACGCGAGAATTCTGAGGAAAAGACATAAAGCCAGGGCCCATCCCGGGAGGGATCGGTGGAACGCCATGAAGATCCTTGCTGTTGGCGCGCATCCGGACGACGTGGAACTCCTCTGCGGGGGAACCCTGGCCCTGTATGCGAAGCAGGGCCACGAGGTAACCATCGCGTATGCCTGTAGGGGCGACAAGGGGCACTTCAAGATCGAGGCAGAAGAGCTTGCAAGGATAAGGGCGAAGGAGGCCCAGGAGGCAGCATCCGTAATAGGGGCCAGATCGATTGGGCTCGGCATCGACGACTTGGAGCTTCGCGTCAACAGGGAGTGTACAATGCCCTTTGTCGACCTGATTAGGGAGACGCGTCCAGACGTCATCATCACCCACGACCCTGCAGACTACATGCCTGACCACACAGTCACGTCGAGACTGGTCTTCGATGCGAGCTTCATAGCCACCCTGCCCCACGCGAAGACAAAGCATCCTTTCTACGACAGGATCACTCCTATCTACTACATGGACACGCTGGCTGGTCTGGGGTTCGAGCCAGAGGAGTACGTCGACATATCGGAGACCATGGACACCAAGATCGAGATGTTGGGCAAGCACAAGAGCCAGGAGCAGTGGCTGAGGGAGCACGACAAGATCGATGTGCTCGAGTTTGTAAGAATCACCTCGGCCTTTAGAGGTCTCCAATGCGGAGCGAGGTACGCAGAAGGGTTCAGAAGGGTACACACCTGGCCCAGGAACCCGACGAGGCGGTACCTCCCGTGATGAGCGCATTTTTCAACACCAGCCCGAGGGCGTAGAAGGGATCTGCATGTTGACTAGGCAGACTATGGGCGGTGTCTACGTCCTCCCCCCAACTCCGCTGGACGACCGAAGGAGATTCGACGAGGAGAGGATGCGCAACAATGTCCAGAGGTTGTGCGAGGCAGGCGTGGATGCCATTGTTACGACGGGAAGTGTCGGCGAGTTTCACACCATCAGGTGGGAGGATCACAAGCGCCTCATCGAGGTGCTTGTAGACGAGGTCTCGGGCAAGACGAAGGCCATTCCTGGCTGCTCAGGCGTCAATACAGAGGAGGCAATAATGAAGGTGAAGCACGCCGAGGACTGCGGGGCAGACGCGGTTATGAATGTGAGCCCCTACTACGTCAACATTACGGATCAGGAGCTTCTAGGATACTGGAGGGACTTGGCGGACGCCTGCCCCAACATAGGGCTAATCGTCTACAACAACCCTTATACGGCCCAGCTACACACCGTCCAGATCTTCAAAGAGCTTGCCAAGATTCCCACGATGTGCGGGAGCAAGGAGATAACGACGATAAAGCTACAGCTAGAGATAATGCGCCACACTGACCTCACCCCTATGACGGCTACGGAGCTCGACTACTACGTGGCGACGATGAAGCTGGGGGCGAAGGGAATCTTCTCTATGTCCGCCTCTATGTTTCCCAAGTTCATAGTCGGCATCTTCAAGGCATGCAAGGAGGGAAACTGGAAGAAGGCATGGGAGATGCAACACAAGCTCAAGGACATCTGGGAGTTCCTCGATTCCCTCCCCTTTGGGAGGGGCTACGGGTCAATATCGCGCTTCAAGGCCTATGTCAATGCCTTCGGAGTGCTGGACTGCGGCATAACGGGAAAACCTCTGATACCTGTGCCAAAGGAGGTTGTTGCAAAGTACAGGGAGGCCATAGAGGAGAAGTACCCAGAGATGATCGAGAGGTAGGCCTCGGGTCTAGTGTCTCTGAGGCATGGCCCTAGACCTACTCGAAAGGCACCTTCTCGACCCTGCCGCTCTTCCAGGACTTCTCAGCGGTCTCCATCACGG
>CAYWSC010000182.1:0-4435 GCA_964460695.1 Hadarchaeota archaeon (SeqCode) | reverse complement strand
CCCTCCAAGATCGCCGCGACAGGTTGACCAGGGGTACCAAGAATATCCAGGGGTGTCGCAGCCATCTTCTGACAGGAGTGGCTCGTCGAGCTAGCCGAAGAAGGCCGCGAGCGACGGGATTGTGAGCTGGGATCCCCGCCGAGGGGCTACACAGAGTCTACGACGGTCTACGACAAGACAAACCAAGCCCCAGGTCTAGAGAAGATCGAGAGCGTGAAGAGATGGAGGGTCCCCAGGTCGACTCCCTGTTGGACGAGACACAACTCCGACAACTCGTAGTCGGAAGAAAAATCTGGGGAACACTCGGAAACAGCAAAGGGGGCAACGACCTGTGGTATCGTACCCACAGTCCTAGCCACGCGGAAGTAGCCACATGCAGACAGAGAGAAGGCTAGACCTATCCAAGCCCGTACAGCCCTATCACAAGGATTCATCAATAGCTGGCAAACTACCCAACGCAAACCAGCTAGACACATGCCCGGAAACCAATTTATAGGTCTCAGGGGGCTGGACGGACAGATGGAGGGCGACGAGGCCCAGCTGAGGGGGGAGCTCGCCAAGAAGATCATGGAGACGGCCGGCTTTACATATGAGGATCTCCTCAGGGAGATAGAGAAGAAGAAGGCCGAGTACGACATGTTGACCGACGAGGGAGCCCTAGTCCTGATAGCAAACGAGCTGGGGATAACCCCAGAGGAGAGGGAGACGCCTCCGTCCACCCGGATAGCCGATCTGAAACCCGGAATGCAGGGGATAGATGTGGTTGGCCGGGTGGTGGGGATCGATCCTCCAAGGGAGTTCGTGAGGAAGGACGGCTCGAAGGGCTACGTTGCCGGCATCCTCCTCGCCGATAGGACGGGGTCGGTAAGACTCACCCTCTGGGATCAGGAGTGCAGGGTGACGGAAGAGGTGGAGGTCGGCGACATCGTCAGGGTCGTAGGCGGTCTGTGCAGATCCGGTGTGAGGGGTTGCGAGATCTACACGGCAAGGCGTGCCCGACTTCTGCTCAACCCAACTTCTGTCGAGGATCCGAGGGTGGCTGAGCTTCAAGAGGTCAGCGAGATCCCGGATTCTCCCCCGGCGAGGAGGAGGATATCCGACCTGGAGGAGGGCGACGTCGATATCGAGGTGAGGGCGACCGTGGTGAAGGCGTACAGGGTGTGGACCTATGACGCCTGCCCGAGGTGTGGCAGAAAGGTCGTCGGGGGCAGCTGCAGCGTCTGTGGCCCGGTCGAGCCGGTTCCCCGGATAATCGTCGACATCGGGATAGATGACTGCTCGGGGTTCATGAGAGCCAAGCTCTTCGGCGAAGATGCAGAGAGCCTGATGGGCGTGTCCGCCTCGATGGTTCGCCGCGAGGTCGATCGCCTCACACAGAGGGGAATGGATCCTAGACGGGCATCCGAGGAGTTTCTCGCCCGTGCAGGCCAAGCCTTCCTGGGAAGAGAGGTCGTTCTCCGGGGGAGAGTCACGATGGACGAATACCGCGGCCTCGTCCTCTCGGTGACCGACATCAGGCAGCCGGATCCAGTGGCAGAGGCAAGGACGATTCTAGAGGAGGTCGAGGCAGAGCTTGGATAGCGGACAGGGACAGTTCGACCAGGACGGACCCGCCAAGGAGGAGTACGCTGAAGAGAGGAAGATAGAGGACCTGGCAGAGGCTCAGGGATGGGTGAGCCTGATAGGCACGGTGATTTCGAGGGATCCCTCGCAGTCCGAAATCCTCATAGATGACGGGACCGGGCAGGCGGTCGCAAGGGTGCCAAGGATGCCCGACCTGGGGAGTCTAGTCAGGGTAGTGGGGAGGATCTTCATCGCATCGGGAGAGGCCCGGGTAGACGCGGAGATACTTCAGGACTTCTCCGGGTTCGACGTAGAGCTATATCGAAAGATCTTGCAGCTGGAGGAACGCGTATTCAGAGGAGGAGAAGACTTCCATCGGTAAGGCTTAGGATCCGCGACCTCCTGGAGTCCGAGTTCTCTAGGAGCGATAGCGACTTCGAGCCCAACTTTCTCGTTACGAGGTGGAAGAGGAGGATCCACAGGGTTAAGGTGGTGGGGACGGTGCGAACTCGCCCCACCTTTGGCACGGAGAGGGCCTACGCCAGATTCCTCATCGACGACTCAACGGGGGCGATATGGGTATCCGCCTTCAGAGAGAGGATCTCCATGGTTGAGAACCTCCAGCAGGGCGACCTCGTCCAGCTGGTGGCAACGGTGAACGAGTACAGGGGCAGCCTTGAACTCGTGACGGAGTGCGTCCAGCCCGTCCACCCCAACTTCTGGCTCCTGCACAGAGCCGAAGCTCTGAGAACCGAGATCGAGTCTAGGAAAGAGTACGAGAGGGCCGTGGCGGCCTTGACCCATAGGCGAAACATAGTGGAGGCAAGGGAGCTCGCCGCCGAGCTGGGAATGGACACCTCTATCTTCGACTCGGTTCAGGCCACGATGGAGGCCGGCGAGGGCGAAGAGCAGGCAGGCGTTCTATCCGACAAGATCCTAGACCTGGTCTCGACACTGGATACCGGGGCCGGCGTAACGATAGAGGAGCTGGAGGAGCACATGAAGGGCTCCCACTCCCGCGAAGAGATAGAGGCAGAGGTGGCCGAGCTTCTCGAGGCAGGCGAGCTGTACGAGCCAACCGTCGGCAGGTATTCCCGGATCGAATAGGGCAGGACGGGTTGGTGCGCTGGACCAGCACCTGGAGGCCCGGCTGCCATGTACGCCCGGCGTGCTAGGGACTGGGACTGAGCTCCCAGTAAGCCTGGCCTCGCGGCAGCCTGAGGCGCGTGCCGGACAGGGAAATCGCGGTGCCCTGAAGGCCAGCTAGGTGAATCGGCGCTCCCTCTGGATCAGTTCGGACTATGCAGAATGCTGCATCGGTTTTCAGCCCCCAGCGGGGCAGGTGGACGACAGAGGCATCCTTGGCACCGGTGTAGATGCCTTCCTGACTAACAATGAGGTCTCTCTGCCCGTTCCTATGGATCACTTCGACGGCGACTGCTTGATCTGACATGCGGCGTCTTGAAGCCTCGACCTGCACGGTTCTGGCCGACTCCAGGGGGCATTCCCTGTCGATGTAGGGCGAGACGATGCCGATGAAGGTGGAGGAGAGGGGGCCATCGCTTCGCTCCCGGTGAACCATCAGCCTCGGTATCCAGGCCTCCTCGTCTCCGTCTAGGCCAAGCGCAACCCAGGCCCTACAGAGGAAGGCGGTCGCCCCTCTTGTCAAGTCGAAGTACCGGACCTTCGCCTCCTTCGGACCCTCCAGGTAACCATACCTATCTTCAATGGCCCAGTCCAACACGAGGGGCTCGCCGTCAGTCCACGAGTCTATCGCCGTGAAGCAATCCATCTGCGTCTCCCTGTACCTATCGGGGGTAGAGACCTTCCTGAGATCGAGGTGGTCAGCCTCCACCCGACTGAAGTACGTGTGGAAGAACTTGTCGTGGATCTCTCCGCCGCGGACCCTGAAAAGGTCGAGGACGTAGAAGGAGCTCTTAGCCACGTCGACGAGGCCGACGGTCCGCTGGTACCTAGTTCCCGAGACCATCTCGGGGCATGAGGCGGCGATGATGTGGATGATTCGACCGTCCGCCCAAGCTACGGTCCTTCCACATGCCTCCTTGTGGTCTCTTCCGTCCACTACCACCGTGTTGTGGGCAGCAGTCGAAACGAACCACCGGGCTCTTGGTGAGTCCCACCCACCATACTGAACAGGCGGGTAGCCGAAGTCGGGCATCAGGTCGAGCCCGAAGGCATACAATCCCATATTCATTCCGTCAAAGTGGCCGTGCCTACCGCCAGAGTCGTAGTCCAGCCATACTGCCCGCTCCTCGTCCCCCTCGCCGGATCGCAGTATCCCAAGACACCACTGCTGCTTGTTGACGCTCTTAGGAGCCAATTCGGCTCCATGCCTCTTTATTGCAGCTGCAACAGACTTCTGAAACGCGCGCTGGGACCGAACGAAGGGGTCGTATGGGAGACCCCTGGTGCTGCCTCGGTTAGCGTTGTGGATCAGCCGGACGAAATCCGGGTCTTGGGTCGCCTCGTACAGGCGCCAGAGAAAGGTGAACATCGAAGGGCTGAAGACGTCTGGATTCGGGGAGAGGTTTAGCCCGAGATAGGTCTCCGTTCTTCTCGCAAAGGGGCGTGCATCCCCTATGTTTGGATAGTACTTCTGCATGATCCAGGTGTCTATGTGAAATCTGAACATGTCGCGCAGCTTGGGCTGAGCATGCAGAAGACGTTCGAGGAGACCCGGCTCGATCCTGTCGAACCAGGAGAGCATCTCGGCCGTGGACCAGACTGCCCTTGCGCAGTATCCTGATAGACCCTTCTCTCCAGTCACCCCGTCGACGGCCGTTGCCTCCTGGATGGTCGACTCTAGAAGATCGAGCACCCGCTGCCTGTTGCGTTTCCAGCAGAGCACCGA
>CAYWSC010000181.1:0-4449 GCA_964460695.1 Hadarchaeota archaeon (SeqCode) | reverse complement strand
CCTGGCGAGATCCCTATCTTGACCCTGACGGTGTACCTCCTGCCGTCTATTAGCACCTCGACGTTGCGTATCTGCCTCTCCAGCTTCCTCCTCTCCACTGCCCGGTATATCCTGGCTCCCAGGGAGCCTGTCTCGGCGAGAAGCAGCTCGAGGATCTCGTCGCTTCTGCCGGCCGGGGCTAGCGCCCTTATGAGGTGGCCGGGCCTTCCCTTCTTCATGAGGACGGGAACGACCGAGACGTCGAGCGCCCCCGCCTTGATCAGCCTCTCTACGCAGTGGCCAAGGGTCTCGCCGGTGACGTCGTCGACGTTTGTCTCGATTATGTCCACAAAGTCGCCCCTCTCGCTCTGCGCGCGGCCCAGGACGAGCCGGGTCGCGTTGAAGAAGTCTCCAGCGTCCTGCCCGGCGCCGAGACCAATTCTGATGGGGGTTATTCCGTACTCTTCGATCCACTCCTGGGCGAGGTTGACGAGGAGCGCGGCGCCCGTGGGGGTGGTGAGTTCCCGGTCCCCTCCGAAGGAGGTGGGGACCCCCCTGAGTATCTCGAGGGTGGCAGGGGCTGGGACCGGGAAGCGGCCGTGGGAGAAGGAGACCTCTCCTCCGCCGAGGGCGACGCGGGTAGACACCGCCCTCACCTCGTCGAGGCCGAGGTCTCTCCAGGCGGTTAGGCTTCCAAGTATGTCTGCAACGGCGTCGAGGCGGCCGACTTCGTGGAGATGGGGATGGTGTCCATGCGACCCGTGGACCTTCGCCTCCGCCTCCTCAAGGGTGTGGAGCACCTTTAGAGCCTTGTCCCTAACCCAGGGGTCCGACGCCTTCTCAAGGCATTCGTCCATATCTACGTGGCCCTTCTCCTCGAACTCGAAGTCCACCTTCGTGCAGAGTATTGATGCGCGTTGAACCTTGCTAACCTTCATCTGGACCTTGCCGAAGTCCCTGGTACACCGGTCTATCTCCTGGGAGACTTTGTCGGGGTCTGCGCCTAGGTCGATGAGGGCTCCGAGGAGCATGTCTCCGGCGATGCCGGCGTGATGACAGTCTATCAGCAGGGTGTCGGGCCTCTGTGAATCTTGTGCGCGGCTTGTCGTCATGCTCCGCCTGCAGAGAATAGCGATAAATAAGTGTTCCGACAAAGCGTGTTAGTTGCAGGAGGACGCCTATTGCAGAGGGCCCCGGAGGTTACCTTGAAGGTCGCGGAGGTCAAGACTGGGGATGCTGGGAAGGGCATCGTCTGGATAGATCCGGATGTCACCGAGCAGCTTTCCCTTTCGACGGGCGACGTGGTGCAGATCTCTGGCAAGAGGTCCACCGTCGCGATAGTCGGCGAGCCGCTCCAGTCGGACTACAAGCTTCGAACCATCCGGATGGACGGTCTGACCAGGGTCAACGCTGGGGTCGGCCTAGGGGAGAGCGTTAGGATACAGAAGGTCTCTCCCAGAGAGGCGAGGAAGATCGTCCTAGCCCCTGTCGACAGGGCGATCAAGATCCCGGGATCCACCCAGGGGCTGAAGAACTCGCTTCTAGGACGGGCCCTCATCCAGGGGGACATCCTGACCCCTATAAGCCTTCGCAGGAGGCAGGAGACCGTAAGGGAGATGCCCAACCTCTTCGACTGGTTCTTCGGGGACCTGCAGGGCGGGCCCAGCGCCGGCAGGCAGTTCGGGCTTTCCGAGCTGCAGTTCAGGGTTGTGAGCACCGTTCCCAAGGGCCCGGTGAGGGTGACGACAAACACCTTCCTCGAGGTCAGATCCGAGCCCGCAGACGCCGGGGAGGGGATGATGCTCGTCGTCACCTACGACGACATAGGGGGACTGAAGGACGAGATAAACAGGGTTAGGGAGATGATAGAGCTCCCCCTGAGACACCCCGAGGTCTTCAGCAGGCTTGGAATCGACCCACCAAAGGGGGTTCTCCTCTTCGGCCCGCCTGGAACGGGAAAGACCCTGATAGCCAGGGCTGTTGCCAGCGAGTCGGACGCGTACTTCATCTCGATATCCGGGCCGGAGATCATGAGCAAGTTCTACGGAGAGTCGGAGAAGAGGATTAGAGACCTCTTCAAGGAGGCTGAGCAGAACGCCCCCAGCATCATCTTCATAGACGAGTTGGACGCCATTGCGCCGAAGAGGGAGGAGGTCACCGGCGAGGTCGAGCGGAGGGTGGTTGCCCAGATCCTCTCCCTGATGGACGGATTGAAGAGCAGGGGCAGGGTCGTTGTCATAGGGGCGACGAACAGGGAGAACGCCCTCGACCCGGCGATAAGGAGGCCGGGCAGGTTTGACAGGGAGATAGAGATAGGGGTTCCGGATAGAAACGGCAGGAAGGAGATCCTCCAGATACATACAAGGGGAATGCCGCTGGCGGAGGACGTGGATCTGGACGACCTGGCCGACAGGACCTACGGCTTCGTAGGTGCAGACCTGGAGGCCCTCTGCAAGGAGGCGGCGATGTCCGCCCTTAGGAGGGTTCTGCCCGAGATAGACCTCGAGGAGGAGATGATCCCTCCGGAGGTTCTGGACAAGCTGATAGTTACGAGGCAGGACTTCGAGGCCTCTCTGAAGGCGGTCGAGCCGTCGGCCCTCAGGGAGGTCCTGATAGAGATCCCCAAGGTCACGTGGGACGACATCGGCGGCCTGGCCGACGTCAAGCAGGAGCTCAGGGAGGCCATCGAGTGGCCGCTGAAGTACCCTGACACCTTCAAGAGGATGGGCATAACGCCGCCGAAGGGAATCCTCCTCTACGGGCCGCCCGGGACGGGGAAGACGCTTCTCGCCAAGGCGGTTGCCAGCGAGAGCAATGCCAACTTCATATCGATAAAGGGGCCCTCCATACTCTCCAAGTGGGTGGGAGAGTCTGAGAAGGCGATCAGGGAGACCTTTAGGAAGGCGAGGCAGGCGGCGCCGTCCATCGTCTTCCTTGACGAGCTCGACGCGATATGCCCGCGGAGATCCGTCTCGGCCGACTCCCACGTCACAGAGCGGATGGTGACCCAGCTCCTCACCGAGCTCGACGGGCTCGAGGAGCTCAAAGACGTCGTGGTGATAGCCGCGACCAACAGGCCGGACATCATAGACACGGCCCTGCTTCGCCCCGGCAGGATAGACAGGCAGCTGTTGATAAGGGCTCCCAACGCCGAGGAGAGGAGGGAGATACTCAAGATCCACACCAGGGACATGCCCCTGGCCGACGACGTTGACCTGGACGACATAGCCAAGAGGACGAACGGCTACGTCGGCTCCGACCTTGCAAGCGTCTGCAAGGAGGCAGCGATGCTGGCCATCCGTGAGAGCAAGAAGGCCAGGGCGGTGCGTAGGGAGCACTTCGAGGAGGCCTTGAAGAAGATCGGCCCCAGCGTCACCGACGACATCATGGAGATGTACAAGCGGATAGGCGGCAACTTCGTCAGGCAGTACTCCAAGGAGATCCTGGAGTACACGAGATAGTTGCCCTGCTAGTCGCCCTGCCGGGCGAGCTGAGCCCACGAAATAGATATAAACTTGGGTGCCGATCTGGCGGCAGATCGGTTTAACGCGGGGAGTTTTACATTGGCGAATATAATTGCGAGCAAGCTTCGCGACAAGGAGGTCGTCACGGACGGCGGGGTCCGGATAGGAGAGCTCTACGACATCACTATGAGTGAGAAGACTGGGGAGCTCATAGCCCTCATTGTGAGGCCCTTCAAGGAGGAGAGGACCGAGAACATGCTTCGCGACAGCGACGGCAACGTGGTGATCCCCTACAATGCGGTCCAAGTCGTCAAGGAGTTCATAATAGTGGACGAGAGGAAGATACCCCGCAGGAGAAAGTAGCTTGTACAGGTAGCTAGTACCTGTGAACCGTGCTCGACCCGACCACCCTGACCAGAACCTGCCTCCTCCTCGGCCTGACATCCAGCTCCACCAGGAATATGGACTGCCAGGTGCCTATGTCAAGCTGTCCCTCGGTTACTGGGAGGCTCTCGCTTGGCCCGAGGATCATGGCCCTTATGTGGCTCCTCGCGTTGTCGCCGTGTCTGTAGCTCCCCGTCTCGGGGGCCATCCTCTGTATCGCCTCCCTGAAGTCTTCCAGGATGTTCTGCTCGCTCTCGTTGACCACTATGGCGGCCGTGGCTCCCGGGACGTAGATTGTCGCGACACCGTTTCTCACCTTCGACTCGGCCACTATTGAGGAGACCTCCCTGGTTATGTCGACGAAGTCCAGCTCTCCCGAGGTCCTCTTCGCTATCTTGCCGCAGTAGACCACCATTGCTCTCACTTCCTCAGCCACTCTAGCATCCTGTTGAAGGCCTCGACCCTGCTCGGATAGATCTTTGGCGGGCTCTTGAAGTAGAAGGCGTTGGGCTCCACCGGTACGAAGTCCCCCTTCTCCTTGGCTATGGGGACCAGTCTGATCAGGTCGGCTGCGAGGACCGAAGCGCTGGGGCTGTCGCTTATCTGGGCGGTCACGGTTATG
>CAYWSC010000180.1:0-4460 GCA_964460695.1 Hadarchaeota archaeon (SeqCode) | reverse complement strand
CGCCTTCATGGTAATAAGGAAGGAGTCGCCTCTCGTTGACCTTCCAGGCTTAGAAACGACACCCCTCACCGGCGTCCAACACCACGGAATAGAGATAGCGCGTCCAGGATCGACCGTCTTGACCGTTTGGAAGGCGGGTGGCGAAGACGCTATCGTGTCGGGCACCTTCGGGGAGGGGCGGACCCTGATGATACCGATGGGATGGGATAACATCCCAATGAGCACGCAGAGGAGCTGGTACTACTTCTCAGACTTCGTGCTAAATCACGCCTACTTCGTCGCACAGGTTCGCATACCAGAAGATCTGGAGATGATCCACAATCTTAGGGACAGCTTCATCCGATATGCCAACGAGAAGTCGTCCACGACCGCACTTATGGACTTCATCGACAAGTTCGGGGCCAACACTAGGCCGGTTGAGAGAATGCTGGGCGAGCTAGAGACGAAGAAGAAGGAGGCAGAGAGGCTCTACCTCAAGGACAGGTATGAGGAGGCCGCAGATGCGATGAAGGACGTGATCCAGGGCTTCCAGAGGATCTCCGATCAGGCCGTCAGGATCAGGGAGAGGGCTCTTCTCTGGGTATACATAACGGAATGGTTTGCCGTGACTGGAACGGCGATCATCTGCGGGTCCTTGGTCTGGACCCTAATGGTTAAGAGGAGGTACTACAAGGAGGTTTCCGTGACAAGAGCCTTCTAGACAACCTTGTGAGGTGAGACCGATGGTTAGGATAGATAGAGGGTTCGTCGGGGTGCTGTTGATCGCCGTCGTCATCTCGACGATGATCATGGGCTTTGTATCTGTCGAAAAGGCAAGTGTCGGGATAGAGATAATAAAGAACAAGTATCCCCAGAGAATAAGGACCTCCGTCCAAGAGCGCCACTCCTTTGTTTTCAACGTCATAGCGAGGAGGCCGTATCAACGCGTCGAACTGAAGTTCTCGTGCCTAAGGAAGATGGATCCGGTCTTCTCGAACCCCAACATAACCAAGGAGAAGGACGCGAGCTTGGACGAGATTCTATCTGAGGTGACGCCGGTCAAGACGTGCCTTGCCGCTGCACGAACCTCCCCCTTGGGCTTCGAGAGGGAGGAGCTCGAGGTAAATGTCAACGGAACCAAGTTCAAGGCGCTTCTCTACGACTTCGGCCTTGTAATTGCCGCAGGTCAGAGCCTGCCAGATCTCTCCTTCGCACCGACGAGCTACTTGATCTGGCGGGATTCGGAGGGGAACCTGACCTACTACCAGGGCACGTCGGACTTCTTCCTCAACAGGAACGAGACCATCCAGAGCCTGGTGATCAGCCTCAACGCAAATGAGACAACCTACAGATCCGAGAAGGAGTCTGCAGGGCCATCGGACGTGCCGACGGTGGGAAGTGCGCCGAAGCTGGGCATAGTGAAATTCGACGATGTCGAGAAGGACGATAGGATGTACGTGATGTTCGACGTTGACAGCCTGTCGGTGCCGGGCCACAAGGGCATGCTTGAACTGATAAGGGTCTATGGAGACGGCGAACTTGTGACCTATGCAGCCGACCTGATCTATCCGTAGTGTTGCCGGAGCCCCGATGGTTGGAAAGATTTTACTTAGCAGCCAGCCGATACCGGCCAAATGGATAGGCCAAGAACGATCTCAGAGAAGATACTCAGCCACAAGTCGGGTCGGGCCGTCCGTCCGAATCAGATCGTCGTCGCATCCGTCGATCTGGTGATGGCGCAGGACGGCACCGCCCCTCTTGCGATCAATTCGTTCGAGAGGATGGGCGGGAGAAGGGTCTGGGACCCCTCGCGGATAGCCCTGGTGATAGACCACAATGCGCCGAGCCCGAGTGAACAGGTTTCTCGAATCCACGATCTGATGCGGACATTCGCCCGTGAGAAGGGCTTAGAACACTTCTACGACGTGGGCTGTGGGGTTTGCCACCAGCTGATGATGGAAAAAGGACACGTTCATCCCGGGGACCTCTGCATCGGTGCAGATTCCCACACCTGCACGTACGGCGCCCTGAACGCGTTCGCAACGGGAGTGGGGAGCACAGACGCGGCATCCGTGATGATTTCTGGCAGAATCTGGCTCAGGGTACCTCCCTCTGTACTCGTGGAGCTGGAGGGTTCTCTCCCCACCGGGGTGTATGCCAAGGATGTGGCCCTAGAGATGGTGAAGACCTTCGGCGCAGCGGGCGCCACCTACGATGCACTGGAGTTCTCAGGAGGAGGACTTGAATCGATAGGGATGGACGGGAGGATGACCGTCTGCAATATGGGCGTCGAGGTGGGCGCGAAGACCGCCATAATGCCCTTTGACGATCGAACCAAGGAGTATTTTGGTCATGAGATCGAGGATGGGGTAGAAGCCGACCCGGGTGCAAAATACAAGGGCAAGCGTCGCCTCGAGCTGGACACCCTGACCCCACGAGTGGCGAGGCCACACCGTGTGGACGACGTGGTTCCCGTAGAGGAGGTAGCGGGGACGAGGGTTCACCAGGCCTTCATAGGCACATGTACCAATGGGAGGCTCGAGGACTTGAGGGTAGCTGCACAGATTCTCAGAGGGGCAAAGGTTCATCCGTCCACAAGGCTGATAGTCGCGCCAGCATCCAAAGAGGTGTTGAGAAGGGCTATCGACGAGGGAATCTTCCAGGATCTGTTGGATGCGGGCGCTGTACCCGTGACCCCTGGCTGCGGTCCATGCGTCGGGACACACGCGGGTATTCCAGGGGACGGCGAGAACGTGATATCGACGGCGAATCGCAACTTCAAGGGGAGAATGGGAAACAGCAACTCGCGAATATTCCTCGCCTCCCCGGCTACCGTCGCAGCCTCGTGCATCGAGGGCAAGATAGCTGATCCGAGGGAGTACATTTGAACAGGTTCGTCATCAAGGGAAAGGCCCACAAATTCGGCGACGATGTCAACACGGACTACATAATCTCCGGAAAGTACAAGTTCAAGACCCTGGACATGAAGGAACTGGCGAGCCACCTGTTCGAGGACTTGGTCCCTGGATTCACAGAGAAGGTGCAGAAGGGGGATCTAGTCGTTGCAGGGAGGAACTTCGGATGCGGATCCTCCAGGGAGCAAGCCCCACTGGTCATCAAGGAGGCAGGGATATCCTGCGTGGTAGCTAAGTCCTTCGCCCGGATCTTCTACCGGAACGCGATAAACGTAGGCCTGCCGGTGGTTCAGTGCGAGACGGATCTGATTGGGGACGGGGACATGCTAGAAGTCGATCTGGACGCTGGGCTACTGAAGGACCTGACAACCGGCGAAACTCTCACCTTCGAGCCGCTCCCCGCGTTCATGCAGAGCATCCTGAGGGAGGGCGGCTTGGTGGAGTACGTGCGCAGGCATGGCACGCTCGACGCAGGTGATTGACAATGCCCACCGTCACGCTGATTGAGGGGGACGGAATAGGACCCGAGGTCATCGAGGCATCTCTAGTGGTGCTGGACAAGACGGGAGTCCCGCTAAAATACGAGAGGGTAGAGGCGGGGGAGAAGGCCTTGAAGGAGTATGGAACGCCTCTGCCTGACCTGGTGCTCGAATCGATCAGGAAGAACCGTGTCGCGTTGAAGGGGCCGATCACCACCCCCGTTGCTTCGGGATTCAGATCGGTGAACGTGGCTCTTCGTCAGAGGCTCGACCTGTACGCTAACGTCCGTCCGGCCAAGTCGATGGGCGTTCCTGGAAGCAGGTACGAGGATGTCGACATCGTGGTGGTGAGGGAGAACACGGAGGGGCTCTACTCCGGCGTCGAGAGGATGGCAGGTGAGGACAGGGCTGAAAGTGTCAGGATCATAACGAGAAGGGCTTCGGAGCGCATCGCACGGTTCGCTTTCGAGTATGCGAGGAGGAACGGGAGGAAGAAGGTCACAGCGGTACACAAGGCCAACATCCTCAAGTACACAGACGGCTTGTTCTTGGGTTGCTCTAGGAGGGTTGCGTCCGACTACCCGGATGTCGAGTACGAGGAGAGGATAGTCGATAACATGGCCATGCAGCTCGTGGTTAAGCCCCACCTCTACGATGTGGTCGTGACGACCAACCTCTTCGGAGACATACTTTCCGATCTATGTGCAGGCCTAGTCGGCGGCCTTGGACTCGCGCCCTCGGGGAACATGGGGAACGGCATCGCCGTGTTTGAGCCAGTCCACGGGTCCGCTCCAAAGTACGCGGGGAAGAACAAGGTCAATCCGACTGCAACGATCCTCTCTAGTGCTATGATGCTGGATTACCTTGGATACACAGAGGAGGCCGAGAGGATATGCAGTGCCGTACAGGATGTGGTCCGGGCTGGAAGAACGGTGACGTACGACCTCGGCGGCTCTTCGACGACCCTTGAGATGGCTAGGGCAATAGCCGAACGGGTTTGATTCCTGCTAGAGAGGAAGGTAGCGTTTGTGCATCGGAACTACGATCGGGCATTTCAGTCTTCCCCTTTCAAAAGCCCCGGTCTGGA
>CAYWSC010000179.1:0-4463 GCA_964460695.1 Hadarchaeota archaeon (SeqCode) | reverse complement strand
CACGCCCATGTGGGAGATGGTCGACATGGCCACCAGTCGCTTTGCATCGACCTGGACGGCCGCCATCACTCCTCCCCCAACGGCCGTGGCAGCACCCAATGCGAGGAGACCCGACGCAGGCGAGGCCCCGAAGGCCGCGGGGGCTGCTCTAGGAAGACCCAGCACCCTGACCATCCCGTATATTCCGGCACCCACGACGACTCCCGAGAGGAGCGCGCTCACCGGGGGGAAACTCTCGCTGTGGGCATCCGGCAACCATATATGCACGGGGACGAGGGCAACCTCCACAGCGAAGCCTACGAAAGCCAGGAGCAGGAAGGGGAATGGGAAGCTGCCGGAGTGCAGAAACCCCGGCATCTCGATGGACCCCGTTCGCTCATACAGTATCGCTGCCGACGAGATTAGCAGGAGGACTGCGATCTGGGATGCAACGAAGTACTTCTTCGCGGCCGAAAGGCTTGAGGGATTGCCCGGATCCATCACGCAGAGGTAGGCCGAGACGACCATTAGCTCCCAGAAGATTATCAGGGTGAAGAAGTCGCGGGCTAGGAACACCCCGGCTAGGCCTGCTGCCAAGAGGAGCACCGTCGTCGGGTACCTACTCCCATCCCTCAGCATGCCGAAGGGACCGAAGCAAGCGGAGGAGACGAAGCACAGGAAGGATGAGAGCAAGATCATCGCTGCGGACAGCGCGTCCACGCCAAGCCTCGCCACGGGGAGCTGCTTCGCGCCAACTAGGACCGGCAACTCGAGATCCGTCCTTCCAAGGGCCACTACCCCCACAACAGCGGTCGCGGTGGCCAGGTTGACGAGGAGTATACCCAGGGACACTCCGTGCGGAAGGTTCTTCCACCTCCATCCTAGACAGACGGAGGCCACAGCGCCACCGAGCGGGAGCAAGGGCAGGCTTGCAAGCATCAGATTAGTTAGCATATCCACTCCCGGAGCAGGTTCGCTCCCGCCGTTCGCGTAACCGATATAAATCTATGGGGTGGTCCAATAGCGCAGCGAGAGTTAAGAGGCGCGGCAAGCCGTCCGCAGAGGCGGTAACGCAAGGCCTTGGTGTCTAGATGGACGGACAGTTCAGAGACAGGATAGAGAGGCTTCTGAGCCGTGCACGCGATCTGGAGAAGAGGTACGCCGGAAGGCTAGAGGAGTCGAAGAGCCTCGTGGAAGCCGCCATGTCAAACGAGTGGCCTGAGAGGATTCCCGTCACTGTATCGATTGGGCCGGAGTGGTCGGAGTGGTACTTGAAGAACAGGTACGGTGTGAGGGTATCTGAATACTGGAGAGACCCGAAGCTCCTCTTGGAGTACGAGCTGAGAACCTGGATCGACTCTTTCACAGACTTCCCCGACGACAGGACCTTCGTCATCCCGTCCTTTTTCGGGCCCCTCGGCGGCGTAGTCCTACACCCGTCCATCGTTGGATGTAGGACGACCTTCCCAGAGGACGACTTCCCCTGGATCGATCTGCGACACGTGGTCTTCAAGGATGAGGCCGCGATCGACGCTTTCGAGGTTCCAGAGATAGCTTCCAGCGGACTGATGCCCGAGACGCTTGAGCGCCTCGAGCAGATGGAGAGGTTGGTAGGGGATATTCTTGAGCTTAGGATACTGGGCGGCGACGGGGCGCCTCTACAGATGGCCGCGTATACCAGGGGGCTCTCCCAGCTCGTTAGAGACATGTACGTTGCGCCTGGGCTCGTCCACAAGCTGATGCGAAAGATGATGTCGGTCTACGAGGAGATCCAGCGCTTCTACCTCGAGCGGTGGGGCATTCGATATGCTGGAGGAGATATTGAAGGCAGGTTCTACGACAATCCGCTTTCCTACTTCTCCCCCGACCTTGTGGAGAGGTTCGTCCTCCCCTACTACAGGGAGTTCGCCGAGAGATGTGGATGGAGACACTGGAGCTTCGAAACGCAGGACGTCATGGACGGGTTCATCGATCTGTTCAAGCAGATCCCGGTCAGGACAATCCACTCTCTGGTCAGTTCGTCCAACCTCTCGGCGTTCAGGGAGGCCCTCCAGCCAAGGGGAGTGCGGTTCAAGGTATTCATAGCTCCGGGAAGGCTCCTCAGCCCTGCTACAATCGAGACGGAGCTGCGAAAGCTAGCAGAGACAATGGGGACTGCAGGGGGCTGGATGCTGAGCAGCGGGGTAATCGACAGCGCGATTCCAGAACAGAACATTCACCTGTTTCTCGAGAAGGCACGAAGCCTCCTCCGCGGGGAGGGCTGAAGGGCTGGCGGGGCACCGGGAAGCGGTCCTAATCCTCCTTGATCCTCAGCTCATGGACGCAGAGGCCATCCTCGGATTTTCGGCCGCAGGAGGTGTGGCGGCAGTAGATCCTCTCGTCGTCTAGGGCTTGAAGAGCGTACCCGGCCATGATTCCGTCTATCACTAGATCCATGGGACAGTAGTCGAGCGCAAAGCTCATGGACCTGCACGGGCACCCCTCGCGCTCGAACCTCGCATAGATCCTAGTCGTCTTGGTGACGGAGACCTTGGACGAGAAGAGCTTGAGGACCTGCTCCAGCTGTTGAACGGTTTCGTCCCAGGTCTCCGGCTGGTCGAAACCAAGCTTCTCGCCGAGCTCGACCAGCATCTTCTGACCCATAATCACTCCAAGCCTGTAGATCAGTCTCTTCGAGTTGAGCCTCCACATGTCGTGAAGACTGTCGAGCATGGCTGCCTGGAAGAAGAGTGGAACCGACTCTTCGAGGCTGTTGAAGAGAGGCTCCTTGGGCTTCTCCTCTATCGGCTTTCTAGATATTATCCTCTTGACGAGCCAGTCTATGGGGCTTCCCTCTGGACCTCCAGAATCATAGGCCATGTTCTACGCCCGATGCCGCCCGAGCCATAACAATCTTTCCGGCGAGGAGACCTAGCCGACTGCCAGTGCGATGCAAAAAGGCTTTATAGAGCCAGGATACCACTCGACGGCATTGAGCGGCGTCGAAGAAACCGTTCAACGGCGAGGACCATCCCTGAGCCTGATAGGCGGATATGGCAAGATGGGGCAGTGGATCCTGAAGTTCCTCTCGAAGACGGGGATGCTCGATCGCCTCGACGTAACCATCACGGGTCCGAGGGAGCTAGTCGGGCAGAGGATCGCTGAGAGGTTCGGTGTGACCTACAGCCCGAACAACCTCGATGCGGCGAGGTCGAGATACATCGTCATCTGTACCCCTATCGACGTGACGCCCAGAATCATCGAGGAGATCTCGCCCCATCTCAGAGAGGACTCGGTCGTGATGGACATATGTTCGGTTAAGACGAGGGTCTGTGGCGCGGCGAGAAAGCTGATAGACAAGGGTGAGTACATATCGCTTCACCCGATGTTCGGTCCGTCTGTGGAGAACCTCGAGGGGCAGGTGGTGATCATTGTGCCCGTTCGGGGCGGAGCCTTCCTAGAGCGCCTACAAACGCTGCTGCACGACAGTCACGCCAGGACGGTGGTTACGAGTCCCGAAGAGCACGACTACGCCCTCTCCGTCGTCCAGTGCCTCACCCACTTTGCCTACCTGGCTGTCGGGACCACGCTTAAGGACCTGAACTTCGACATAAAGGAGTCCAGGTCGTTCTCATCGCCGGTCTACGAGCTCATGATAGATATGATTGGGCGTATCCTCTCCGGTGATCCCTCGATGTACGCCGAGATCCAGATGGAGAACCCGTACTCTGCAAAGGTGGAGGAGCTCTTCCTCGACAACGCTAGGAGGCTCAAAGACGCCGTTGACAGGAGGGATGCCGAGTCATTCAAGAGGATGATGCTAGAGGCTGCGAGACACTACGACGATCTTCAGTCCGCTGCATCCAAGTCGAACAGGGCCGTTGCAGCTCTCTACGAGGAGTTTCTAAGGATCAAGGGCTCGGTGGGTAAGGTTGTCGCCATCCGAAACGCGACGACAGGCGTTGTACACGTGGGGCGGCTGGAATCTGCAGATGTGGAGTCGGTGACACTGGTCGAAGGAAGGAGGACCGTGCGGCTAAAGACGGCGAACGCGTCCCTCCTCGCCGAGGACGAGGCGAGAAGAGAGAGGCTGAAGAGGTACGGATCGAGGCAGAGGGACGTCTCCTTCATATTCGAGGAGAGGGCCAGGCCGGATGTCATTGCCCGCCTCATCCAGTCCTCGGTGTCCGAGCTGGTCGAGATGAGCGTCATCGACACCTACAGGGGAGCGGGTATACCGGACGGGAAGAAGAGTGTGACCTTCCGCATGGAGTTCTTCGGCGATGTGGATCCGTCGGAGGCCGAGCACGAGGTGCGTAGGCTCATCCTCTCGATGGGGGCGTTGGAACGGTAGCCATGGGATAGGATCCCAGTATCTTGACAGTCGTACAGACCTCCCTGAGCTCTTGAAGTGCCTCCGAGAGCTGACTGTCCTGGGTGTGGCCCTCGACATCCACGAAGAACATGTACTCGCCGAGGACCCTTCTGGAGGGACGTGACTCAAT
>CAYWSC010000178.1:2557-4475 GCA_964460695.1 Hadarchaeota archaeon (SeqCode) | reverse complement strand
CATTCGAGGTCGCCGGCACATCCATCGACCTGACACCGCCCCTGCCGCCTAGGGCTCTAAGGGCAGAGGAGACCGACGTCGGCAGACGAATAAGATTGGTGTGGCTTCCGCCTGGCGGAGAGCAGCCGGCCGAGTACCGGATATACCGCTCCAATCGGTCCGGCTGGTACGACTTCTCGTCCCCGTTGGCCGTGGTTTCGTCGACCGACTTCACGGATAGATCTGTGGAGGATGGCGTGGTCTACTACTACGTGGTACACGCGGTGGATGCTGCTGGAAATGAGGAGAACAACACCAACGAGATAGCCGTCGTATCGCAGGACCTGACTCCCCCTCCGCCCGTCCTAGACGTTAGTGCCCTTCCCCAGAGGGGCGGCGTGATCGCGGTGAGCTGGCTACCACCCTACGCTAACATCGAAAACCCAGATCTTGCCAAGGAGATTAGGGCGGATGTAGACCACTACAACGTCTACTGGAATACGTACGAGGGCTTCAAGCCAGATCCGTCAAAGATGATGACAACTACGAACAACTACGTCCTTCACCGCGACCTCGTAGACGGCCAGACGTACTACTACGTTGTCAGGGCCGTTGACGCCGCCGGGAATGAGAACACCGACGATTCGGAGACCTCTGCAAGCGCCGTTGCAGACACCCAACCGCCTGGAGCGCCGACGAACCTAAGGACCTTCAGGCTAAAAGATGGAAGGATTCGGCTCGAATGGGACCCACCGGCTGGAGAGGCGCCGTACCGCTACAACATATACCGGGGAACCGCCCCTGGGCGAGAGGACTTCAGCTTCCCCTTCGCCATGACTTTCGGTGAGACAAGCTGGATAGACGGCAACGTCACCAACGGGCACTGGTACTACTACGTCGTGAGGTCGGCGGACTTCCTGCTGAACGAGGACGGGAACACTCACGAGGTGGGCAACTACTCGGAGGACAGACTTCCACCTCTCCCCCCAACCGGGCTAGCGATAACCCAACTGCCTGGAGGGGCCTTGATGCTCAACTGGACAGCACCCCGGCCCAAGCCACCATCACCAGGGTCCAAGCCAAGGGAAGCAGACTTTGCAGTCGCCTATAGGATATACAGCGCCACATCCCCGGGTCAGGAGGACTTCTCGAGATTTATCGCCGAGACGACCCAGACCTACTTCGTGGATACCGGGCTGAGAGACGGGACGGAGTACTTCTACGTGGTTCGATCGGTCGACTCGGCCGGAAACGAGGATCAGAACACCTTCGAGGTGAACGCGACTGCCGATGCCAGTCCTCCTCCAGCCCCCGTTGACGTTGTTGCAAAGAGAAGCGCCAGGGGCGAGGTCATCCTGACGTGGTCTGATCCCGGCGGCGAACCGGTTTTGGAGTACAGGCTGTACAAGTTCGTCGGAAACGAGACGGCCCACTTCGACCGTCCCTTCGCTGTCACAAGGAAGAACATCTTCGTCGACAACGACGTCTCAAAGACTGTTCAGTACAGGTACGTTATCCGATCGGTGGACCGTGCTGGAAACGAGGGGAGAAACACAGACGAGGTTCTCGCCCCGGTGCTCCTCGGCCCCCCGGTCAATGTGGTGGCGCGTCCCCTCAAGGGTGGAAGCATAGAGATTAGTTGGGATCCTCCGGTTGGCGCGGGCAACTCGGTCAGGGAATACAAGGTCTACAGGAGCCTGGTCCCAGGGGCAAAAGAGGAGAAGGTGCCTTGGGACACCACCCTCGCACCTAGGTACATCGATATGAGCAGGTCGTCCGGCGGCGTAACCCACTACATGGTCGACGGACAGAGGTACTACTACTCGATAAGCGCCGTGGACGTCTTTGGAAACGAGGGGCTCAGATCCGAAGAGGTCAGCGCCGTGTCCGACAGCACTCCGCCCAACAAGCCCGGAGAGCTCCAGGCAATTGCCAAGCC
>CAYWSC010000178.1:0-2457 GCA_964460695.1 Hadarchaeota archaeon (SeqCode) | reverse complement strand
CCCAACGGGTCGATCGTCCTCACCTGGTCACCGCCGACAGGCGAACCCATATCCTTCTACAACATCTACAGGGCAACCGAGCCGGGTAACCAGAGCTTTGACGAGCCCTACGCGCGGGTGACAGTTCCCACATTTAGTGACAACTACGTCGAAAACGGGGTGACCTACTACTACGTGGTCAGGGCGGTGGATTCAACTGGGAATGAGGACAACAACATCCACGAGGTCTCGGTTCGGTCCGTGGACACAGAGCCGCCCGGGCCCCCTGAGGACCTAGTCGCATCGCCGGCTGGAACGGGAAAGATCCTCCTGAAGTGGAAGAGGCCGAAGGGCGAGCCTCCAGCCAGCTACGTGATCTACCGGTCAAAGTCGCCGTACTTCAGACCCATACCCCAGAACTATCTCAACACGACCTACCAGACCCAGTATCTCGACGCCGGTCTTCCTCCCGGCGAGACCTTCTACTACATCGTACACTCGGTGGACGCCGTCGACAACGAGGATGGAAACACCAACAGGGTAAAGGCAACCACAGCACCCCCGCCCCCATCGGAACTCAGCGCCACGGGGAACGAGAGAGGCGAGATAGTGCTTCTGTGGAGGCCCCCGGATATGGCGGTTAGCTCGTTCAGAATATACCGGTCAACCAAGAGTGGCTCCTACGACTTCTTGCACCCCATTGCAGAGCTTATCTACCCGGCCAGCTCTTACATAGACACCGGACTCAACTACTCGCAAACCTACTACTACATCGTAAGGTCGGTTGGAGAAGGCGGGGCGGAGGAGACCAATATGAATGAGGTCTCGGCGGTCTCCAAGGAGACAATTCCCCCCTCCGCCCCGACGGAGGTGAAGTGCTTCTCGCTTCCCTCCGGGGCGATTCGGATCGAGTGGAGGCACCCCGAGCCATCGGACGTGTCCACCTTCAACGTGTACAGGGCTAGGGGAGCCCCAAGCCCGACTCCGCTCAAACCTATCTCATCGACCAATCAGACTTGGCTTGAAGACTACAACGTCGAGAGCGGAGCTACCTACTACTACCTCGTCAGGGCCGTCGACATTCACGGGAACGAGGAGACGAACTCCAACTGGGTCTCGTGCACATCTAAGGATACGCTTCCGCCTTCTCCACCGCTCAACCTGTCGGCGAGATCCGTGCCCGGCGGAGCTATAGAGCTCGCATGGAACCCGCCGCTAGAAATGAGGTACGGAGAGAATGTGACGTACAGGATATACAGATCCGCCTCGGCCAACATGTCGAGCCCTACCCTTGTCGCGTCGACAAACAGGACCTTCTTCACGGACCTCGACCTGGTGAACGGGAGGGAGTATTTCTACATTGTCCACGTGGTAGATGCGGCTGGAAACGAGGAGAACAACACTCTCGTCGTCTCTGCGAAGGCGACGAAGAGCGGGCCAAGGGCGATATTCGCAGGGACCCTGATACTCGCATTCCTCGTGGCCGTGTACGGGCTGGATAGGCGTACGCGCCTGAGAAGGAGGAGCTGAGGGCCGCATGATGGAGGCCTCTGGACGGGTCGAGGAGCTGCTGGAGGAGAAGATCAAATCCTACATGAGGAAGAGGGTCTTCGGCCTTCTGTTGACCAACTTTCTATCCGACCTTGACCTGAAGAGGGTGACTGTGGAGATCGGTCCCGACCTGAAGTTGGATCTAAGCAGAAAGGAGTTCGAGGATGCCTTCAAGCTCAACGCTCTGGAATCCATATCCCACATACTTCTGAACAACATTATGCCCATGATCGAGAAGAAGCCGAGCTTCATCTCGATTCGGGAAAGGAACATATGCGAAAAGGAGATCAGGGGGACCATAGACTGGCCGAGCACCTTCAAGAGGAATCTGTCCCAGGGACAGATATTCGGCAAGGAGTTCGTCGTCATAAACCCGAGACAGCAGTGGGACACGCCCGAGAACCTGCTCTCAATGCTCTGCCTTCTCGACATAATCAAGAACACTACATACCTCAAGAAGGTCTTCAAAGAATCGGTGGACACCTCAAGATGGTCGGACAGGCTGCCGGAGGCTAGGGTTCTGGACGCCATCGCCCAGGAGAGCGTCAGAAGAACCAACGTCCCCTACTTCAAGAAGATCGAGGAGGAGGCGGAAAGCCTCCTCGAGGACGAGTCAAGGATTCAGGAGATCGAGGAGGAGCTGGAGAGGAGGATAAGGCTCAATCTGGTGCGCAATCCGGGGTACGAGCAGGTCCTGCAGTGGAGAAGAGAGTACACGGGCAGGATTGACACGCAGAAGGAGGCCGCCCGGATCCTGAGGGACATACCGGGCCAAGGACAGGAGTATCTGTCAAGGCTCTACGAGCTCTGGGTGCTCTTCGAGGTGGCCGACGTCATGGAGGATCAGGTTCTTCTTCACCGGTACTACTCCAAGGCAGATGGAGGGCCACTCTTCTCAGGGATCCTGCCCAACCCGAGCCGGGACGG
>CAYWSC010000177.1:0-4476 GCA_964460695.1 Hadarchaeota archaeon (SeqCode) | reverse complement strand
GATCACCGCGAACCAGAATCTCCCTTGGAGCGTGGAACTCCCCGCCCCCCTTTCCCCTTAGGAAGAAAAGCTTGTTCGTATTGTTCCCGACGATGAGATCCGCCAACCCGTCAAGGTCCCAGTCCACCAGGATCGGCTTGGTCTGTCCGCACCACATCTCCAGGTCGTGGTCGTGCAGTATGCCCTCCCTCCACAGCCTGATGGCCGCTCCTCCTGCACGGAGATGACTGGGATGACGGAACCGCGGCTTTTGCCTGGTTCCAACGTTTTCGACAAAGCTTACAAATCCAGGCTCATCGCCGAGGACAAAGTCCACATCCCCGTCGCCGTCAGGGTCACACGGGTAGGGGCTGGCATACCCTAGGCCTTTCAGCCTCATGCCCTCGGCAAGTAAGGGTCCCCGGTCCACAAAGGCTCCCTCCGCGAGGGGATCATCGACAGACCGATCCCTCTCAAGAAACGAGATCCCCCCGCCGCTTGAAGACCCTAGGAGCAGTCCGTCAAAGGGTTTATCCCTGGTGAATCTGAAGAGGAAGCCGCCGTAGTGAACAAGCCACCTCGTTCTCCCCACCCTGTACCATCTTGGACGGCTGGGCATCCCTTCGCCTCGATAGACCTCTACCGTCGGACCCGGCAAAGTGTCGCCACGGTACGCGGCGAGCTCAAGATTCCCATCGCCATCTATGTCGAAGAGGTCGAAGCTCCACGGCTGCAGCCCGCCGAACTGCCTCCCCTCTTTCCCGACGAGGAGGGGGACTTTTTCGAACCTCGGGGAGAGAGGATCGTCGGAGTGGTTCCACAACAAAACCAGCCTGCCCCTGTCCAGCCCGTGGTCGACCATGCTCGAGCCGAGGACTATGCTTGGCCTCCCCTCTCCATCCCAGTCCAAGACGCGCAGACCCGTAATGCCGTCCATCTCCCTAGGCTTGGGGATCCTGAGCGCCAGCTTCAGGATGGGAAGGCCCACCCTGTCCTTCTTGCCTGTGTTGCGGTAGACCTTTATGAAGGAGGACTGTGCACTCGCCGTGACAAGGTCGGGGTACTTCTCCCCGAACCAGTTGAAGACATCGGCCCTCAGGTAGTACTCGCTGATGAAGCCCTTCTTCGGCGCAAAGGAGGAAACTGACCCTGGCCTAGAGGAATCCTCCTCGTCCACACCGTCTGCGTAGAGCCGAAGCGGAGGGCCGAACCTGGGTCGCGCCGGGGATCCGATGTTCTTGAAGGCGAAGACGCCAGACCAAGGCATCCCCAGCGTGTTGGAGTAGTGGCTCGTAGAGACGATGTCAATCCGGCCGTCCATGTCCCAGTCAACCGCAATCGGACTGGCGTGCATTCCCGGAACAGACATCGGCGCGAACCGCCCGTTGCTTAGGAGGAGCTCGTCCCCAACCCCTACAGGGGGAATGTATTCTGGAAAGGGAAGGAGGGATCCATCCTTTCTCCTCTCCCTAAACAGCAACGCCCACCTTCCTCCTCTTCTCGGCGCCTGAACGGGGATCGAGATGGTGCCTCGGTTTCCGTAGTACAGACTCTCGGAGAACCAGGGAGATATCCTCTCAACGGCCCCGTTGGGCAGCTCCCTGAGCACCACGATGGAGTGAGGATCCACCAGAGCACCGGGCGGCAGGGCTCGGGAAAAGTCGACACGGATCTTGAGGGGCGTGACGCCAGAGGCATCTCTGTGGAACTGCACCCGCAGCCGGATGCTCAGCACATCCCGCGATCCTTGGGGTCGATTTGGAGCCAACTTCAACCACGCCCGGGGCTATCCGCCGACATCCGGCCCGAAGTCGAAGACGGGTGAGGGCGGCAAGACACCGGCGAAATGTCCTCCCTCCCGACATCCAGGACGAATCGTTGGAGCCCCCTTTCCATGTCACGATACGGCAAATGGTGATTCTAGTCGAGGTACGGCTGGACCTGTATGAAGTTGAAGGCCAGCTCCTGGCCGACATCCCCTCCTGGGTCATCCCTTCCCAGCCAGTCGGAAATCGTCAAGAGCACCTCTCTCCCCGATGGTTTGAACACGGCGAAGTGAAAGTTCATCCAGAACCTGTGCTCTGCAGTGAATGGACCCAGCTGGTGGCAGCTCGGATATGCGTGCTGGAACCTGTTTAGGATCTCTGCGCCGGCGATCTCGTAGGAAACTGCGTGCATCTTCTGCACAGACCTGCCCTCGACGAGATCCTTGTAGTCGGCGGTGTAGAACCTGAGCGAGTAGACCCTACTGGGATCGAGAGCCTTGACCATCTGGGAGAAGGTGTTGGGAGCCCTGCTGCTTCTCTTGGTCCAGAGAAAGTTGTCCCCCTCCCTATCCCGCGGATATCTTCCCTGAAGCCAGCCGTATCCATCTACGTGCCTCACCTCGATGGTCCCGCTTTCTGCCGGGTGGACGTCCCAGCCATCGGCCCCCCGATCGAAGTCAGGATTCTCCAGGTGCCTTAGGAGGTATGGGTCCTCGGAGAGCATCTCCTTCTTGCCCTCGATGCAGTAGTGCCTGTAGAGCCTCCCGATCCAGCGGATTGTCTCATCGTCGGCGTAACCCGAGGTATACTCCATTACGCCGTAGAGCCCTTCGAATTCGGGCGAGTTCGCTATGTGGTTGAACTGCATGTCGACGTATACCTTCCAATCCACCGAGGGGTTGGTGTCTAGGGTCTCTGGAGGGGCGGAGAAGCAGCCGAGGCAGACGATCATGTTCTCGACCGCGCCCTCTATCCTCTTCTTCCATGCCCTGCACTCCGACGCCAGCTTCTGCTCGAGGAAGGAGCGCGCCGAGTCCTCGTCGGGCTGCTCTTTAAGGTACCTCTCCCACGCGAACTTGAATCCCAGCGCTATGGCCTCCTCTACGAACCTGGATGCCTCATCTTCCTCGTACATCGAGCCACAGTACGGGTAGAATACCTTCCCCGTGACAGAATCGCTCCGCGCAATCCTCCTCATTGCCTCCAGCCAGGCTTTGTACTTCCCCCGGTAACGTGGCCCTGTTCCAAACTCGTCGGCGATTATGCCGTCTAGAAGATCGTCCTTGATTCCCGGGTTCGAGGCCCACTCGTGGTATGCGGCCTCGGCCGAGACGGACTCATCCCTCAGGCCTGGCACGGGGCACTCGACTATCCACCTGCCGCCGCGTTGCTTCCACTCCTCAACCATGGGCCTGTGGGAACTATCGCCGCTGCCCACGATGGTGTTGACGTTGGAGAGCATGTGCCGCCTGAGATACTCCCAGTCATAGGGGCCGAACTGCGGAACGTGCGGGTCGTACTGGAATTTGCAGAAGATTATCTCCGGCACCGCTCGAACCAAGACCCTGCCGCCGTCGACATCCGGGAGTGTGTGAAGCTGATAGACGCCTTTTCCCAGCAGTCTCATCGTCTCAACGCTAGGCTCCCCCTCTTCTAGGCGGGCGGCTTCCCGAGCCTCTTGCCCCTGGGGCTGCAGCTGGAGGACGACGCGGCCACCGTTGCCCTCGACTCGGAAGTACACCCAGCCATCCCTCGGGTTCAGAAACCTGTAGGTGGCGTTCCGCAGAATAGTCGCATCGAGAAGCTCCTGGACCATGCTGTTTAGCCGGCGGGGCTGTGGGTAAGGGGCGGGTCTTTCCGATGGCATGGCGCACCGACAGCGATCGGCCTTTAAGGAGGTTTCTCAGATCTTCCCACCACGTGTATTGGAGTTGAATGTGGATAGCGGGAAGCACGGACTGGCATCCGGCTGAGAAGCATCTTTATGAGGAGTGGATGGGGTGCCAGCTTCAGTGGTGGTATGGATTCCGACGCTAACAAGGGGAAGAGACGGACCAATGTGGTCTTCATACTGACCGATGACCAGGGCTACTGGGCGATGGGCTGCTCTGGGAACGAGGAGATCAGGACCCCCAATCTGGACAGGCTTGCCAGACAGGGAATCCTCTTCGAGAACTTCTACTGCACCTCTCCCGTCTGCTCCCCGGCCCGGGCCTCCATCCTGACCGGAAAGATCCCCTCCCAGCACGGGGTGCACGACTGGATCAGGAAGGGAAACATGGAGGAGGACGGCTGGCCACCCATCCGGTACCTTGACGGCATGACCGGATACACCCAGATCCTTGCGGAGAACGGCTATGTATGTGGCCTAAGCGGGAAGTGGCACCTGGGTGACAGCCTTCACCCCCAGATGGGGTTTAGCTTCTGGTACGCCCATCAGAGGGGTGGGGGGAACTACTACGGTGCGCCCATGATCAGAGACGGCAGGCCGTACATCGAGGAGAGGTACGTCACCGACGTCATCACCGACGAGGCGTTGAGATTTATCGACGAGCAGAGCCGGCGCGGCCGCCCCTTCTATCTGAGCGTCCACTACACGGCCCCGCACAGCCCGTGGATCGGCCAGCATCCCAGAGAGATAGTCGACTCCTACGACTCCTGCCCCTTCAAATCGTGCCCGGAGGAGCCGCCGCACCCCTGGCAGATCGAGACTGCCCCCAGGGGGACAGGA
>CAYWSC010000176.1:0-4479 GCA_964460695.1 Hadarchaeota archaeon (SeqCode) | reverse complement strand
GAGGTGCGGCCTGTGCGAGGAGAGGTGCCCCTTCTCCCTCCCCGTAGCAGATCTAATCGATCAGGCCCACCGGAAGCTCACACGTGGACCCGAGGACTCCTCTACTACATAGGTGCCGCTGTGATCCTGACGTCGGAGAACTTGACGAGGGCCACAAAGGTTGGGGTTTCGACCTCCCACCAGTGCACCTGGGTCAGATCCTTCCCCATCTCCTCTATCCGGGAGAAAAGTCCGACGATGTTGTCGCTTATCCTTATCCTCCTAACCGGCCGTACCACCTCGCCGTTCTCTACCAGAAACGCCCCGTCGCGGGGAATCGTCGAGAAGCTTCCCTCCTCGTAGTTCGAGTACCTGGTGTACCAGTTGGAGGTCAGGTAGAGGGTAGGCCTCCTCGAGTCTTCGATCATCTCATCCAGAGTGGCGTCTCCAGTCGAGAACACTATGTTGCTCGGCCAAGGGGCAGGTATCATTGACCCGCCGATCTGGACGAGCAGGCTTTGGCCTGCCACCTGGCCTCCCATCATGGTTGACGTGCTCCTGTTGCTCAGCATCGATACAAGCCTGCCTCTGTCGACCAGCTTGACGGGTTGGGAGGCGCGTCCCTCCGCGTCGAAGGGCCGGCTTCCCAGGCCTTCTGGCCTGGTCGGATCGTCGAGGACGTCCACGGGAAAGCTAGAGAGGGCGGATCCGAGCTTGCCCTTCAAGGCGCTGAGTCCCAGCATGACCATTATCTGGCTCGCCCCCTCCATCAGCTGTCCGAGGAGATTTGCCGATACCGTCGGACTCGCAATCACGTCATACCTCCCAGGCTTCCCTTGGACCCCGCCTCTACAGGCCGCAGCAGTTCTTCCAGCCGTCTTGGCTGCCTCAAGGACCTTCTCCTCGATATTCTTAACAGATCTTCCGCATGCAAGTCCCTGACCCGAGCTCTCCGCGTCAACGAAGCTCCTTATGTTGAACTCCCAGTATGACTCTTCGTACGAACCTGCCGCGCCCCGGTTCGTGGTAACCGAGGCGAACCTCCTTCCGAATGAGAGCGATCCAGCACTGACGAGCGCGCCCTCCTCGCCGGACCGGGATATCGCCTTCGCCACGAGCTCAGGGCCCTGTTCGTCGAGCATATCGATCTCCGGGTCCAGGAAGCGCTCGGAATGTTCGAAGACCGCTCCGTCGGATATGCCTCCGTAGAGCTGGCTTTTTTCGTATGTCCTCATCCTTGAGAGCAGGTCTGATACGGCGATCCGCACCCGCTTTGGTGTCGGATTCCGCACCTCTGTCGATCCGACCTTACCCTCCATCGCCGCGAAGACGAAGAGAGTGGTGTTCTGCCAGCCCTTTGCAATGTCGACCCTGTTTCTCGAGAACCTGACCTTCCTCTCCACCGATGAGACGTACTCGACGATGACGTCTTCTGCGGCCTGTGCCTCTTTGAGAGCAGCCTTCGCCACCTCGTCGTAGTCCTTGACGATCATGCTCCCACCACCACGTCTCTCAGCCTCACTGCGGCCGGCCCACCCGTCCAAACAGGTACCCCCTGCATCGGCTCTGACTTGCCGCACGTGGCGAGATCTGCTGCAAATCCCTTCGAACAGGCATCAATGCTTCCGAACAGTCCGGGCGTGCTTAGCTCCAGGACGGGCCTCCACACAAGTTCGCCTAGCTCCCCCTTCACTATCCTCCTAGCATAGGACCCGACGTATTTCGAGTGGTACCTCCTGTCATCTATGTTCCACTCGGTGAAGCTGGATATCAGGATACCGTTCTCCACGTCCTCGAGAATCTCCTCCGGGTCGTAGTCTCCCGGGGCGATGAACGTGTTGGCCATCCTCACTATCGGCTCCCTATCGTAGTCCTCAGCGCGGGCGGCGGCAGTGGATCCTGTCCCGAGCATCGCCGCGGCCTCCCTGTTCAGGAGCAACTCGTTCAGGACGCCGTTCTTGATGAGCTGCCGGGGCCGAGCCTTCACCCCCTCGTCGTCGTAGAGGTAGAAGGCAGGATTGCCCGGCAAGGTCGGGTCGTCGATTACGGTGACCGCCTCGCTCCCGACCCTGGACTCGCCAACAGTCAGCTCCGAGAACCATGACTCTCCGGCCTGGGCTGCCTCCCTCCCCAGGATCCTGTCTCCCTCCGATGGGTGTCCACAGTTCTCATGGGCGATTATCCCCGCAACCTCGGATCCTATCACAACATCCATCTTCCCGGGCTTGAAGGTCCTGGCCCGCTGAACAACGTCGACAGTTGCCTCGGCGTCGCGGACGACGCGATCGATTGTTTCATCGCTGGCCCACTCCCACCCGCCGGATCCGCCTATTCCCATCCTCCTCTGCTCCGACCTCTCGTTGCCGGAGACTTGGACAGTCGTCGCAAGCGAGAACAGCGAGCTCGATCCCTCTATCTTGGCCCCCTCGCTCGTCACAAGTGCCTTGTCCTCCACCGTCATCTCTACGGAGAACCTCCGCAGGACTACCTTTGGTGATATCTGTCGGATCCGAGAGTCCAGCTCCCGGAGGAATGAGAGCTTCTCGTCCTCATCGACCTCCAGAAAAGGCTTCTTCACAGGCGTCCTCCAGCGATCCTGATGGACATCTTCCTCCGATAGTTCAACGGGACGCCTCCTCTTGACCGATCTGGCCAGCCGCACTACCTGGCGAACAGCATCCCTCACGGAGGGCCTGTCGAGACGGATCGTTGAGAAGAATGCGAGAGACCCATTCGCGATGACCCTTATCCCCATACCCCTTGTCTCGCGGTAGCCAGCCGAGAGGAGGGTGCCGTTCCGAAGGCTGTAGGACTCCCTCTTCCTAGAGACCACTCTCGCCTCGACGTACGAGGCACCCATTTCGCCGCCGGCCTCCACGGCATAGGTACACAAGTCGACCTCCGGCATTGGCGCAGGCCAGGGATCTATGGCTGATTATGCTTTTGTTTTGCGGCTCAGACTCCCCGAGTTGGGAAACATTTGTGAGGACGTAGCCAATTCGGGCTGCGGTGGCAGGCAGAAGACCCGAGCGACTCGAGTGGCTTGAGGAACAGAGGTCGAGGCGCAGATTCAACCTTGGCGACTACGACGTAGTGGTGACGCCCTCCCAAATCAAGGTGGAGGGAAAGACCCCTTCGGCGTGGGGCAAACATCTCACCTTCGACAGGGCGAAGACCTCCGTCACCGTTCACACGGAGTCGAGGACCCCACTTTTCATATTCGTCTTGGCATTCCTAGTCTATGCCCTCGGATTCATTATGTTCTTCGTCTCAAGTGGCGTATCGGCGTCGCGCCAGATAGCCATGTTGGGCGTCGGCCTGGCCATCCTCCTCATCCCCACAATCCTCGACCTCTCCCTGCCGCTGAATCGCTTCGCGGTTGCAACCGGAGTTTTCTTCGTTGCGATATTCACGCTTCCCGCCTTCGGATTCTTGAAGACCTCCTTCTCGGCCGTCGAGCAGGCGGTTGGAAAGGGACATGTGGAGGAGTTCATCATCTTCGCCTCCCTGTTTCCAATCGCCCTCCGAAGGATGGTATCCCAGATGATGGTCAACTACAGGGTCAGGGTGGATGACGGAGAATCCAGTTTCGAGACCGTCACGGAGAGTTCGGCGGCCCTGGCGTTGCAGGACTATCTTAGAGTAGGGGGGAGAAAGAGGACCCTGTTCAGGCTTCCCTCCTTCTTCCTGAGGCTCAGCAAGAGGAGCCTCAAGTACTGCGAGTACTGCGGCAAGCCCACCATGACCGAGTGCCACAGGTGCCACAGGCCCATGTGCGACGACCACTCCGAAACACTGAGAGGCTACAAGGTTTGCCTGGACTGCTTCGTCGAGAGGAGGGGCAAGATCAGGCACATCTACCGCTAGGCCCCGAACCCCTGGGACATCACTCCGCCGATCCCAGGATCTTCGAATACGTCCCCATCAACTTTCTAATCGACTCCTTCCAGCTGAATCTCTTCACCTTCTCCGCCGCAGCCGCCGCTATCCTCCTCATCTCCTCTGGAGAGCCTAGCAGGTAGTTTATCCCCCACGCCACAGAGTCGGGGTTTACGTAGACCTTGACGCCGTCCTTGAAGTTCTCTATGTTCTCCCTGAGCCCCCCTACGTCGGTCGCCACGACGGGCTTCTCTGCTGCCCACGCCTCAAGGAGCGCTATTCCGAATGGCTCGTTGCGGCTCGGGAGACAGACTATGTCACAGGCATTTAGGAGCTCCAGGAACTCCCAGTGGGGAACGAATCCGAGGAAGAGAACGGCGTGTGAGACGCCCAGCTCGCCTGCCCTCCAGATCAAGTACTCCCTCATGGCTCCCTGCCCGGTGAACACGAACTTGACGTCCCACCTGTTCGCCAAGACCTTTGGGATGGCTTCCAGCAAGATGTCGGCGCCCTTCTGGTATTCGAGCCTGCCCACGAATAGGACGACCGGTGCCAGCGGGTGAATGCCATACCTCTCCTTGACCCGACCCGGGTCGACGTTCAGCTTGAACTCCCTCGGGT
>CAYWSC010000175.1:0-4497 GCA_964460695.1 Hadarchaeota archaeon (SeqCode) | reverse complement strand
AGGTTGGCTGGGTGGGCAATTATGTCTGCCCCCTTCAGCATCAGGGTTCTCGCAGATTCGGGGAAGAACCAGTCGAAGCACACCATAACTCCGATCCGCACCCCTCCTATCCGGTAAACGTCGAATCGGCTTCCAGGGGAAAACAGGCTCTTCTCCCGCCCGAAGAGGTGAACCTTCCTATACACGTACGCTTCTCCCCGGCTGCAGAGGACGGCCGAGTTGTAGAAGAGCGAGCCATCGCTCTCGGCGAAGCCTGCAACGATGGCCATTCCCCTATCCTTCGAGTAATCTCTCAGAGTCGCTACAGTCTCTCCCTCCTGAGGATTCTCGGCTAGCGCTTGAAGCTCGTCTCTGTCAAGGGCATACCCCGTGTCGAAGAGCTCGGGGAGGACGACGAGGTCAGCATCAAGGTCGTCTACTAGGGAGAGAGCTTCGCGGGTGTTTTCAGACTTCATCCCTAGCACGGGGTTTGTCTGGACGAAAGCTACCTTCAATGCCATCCCTAGGGGACTAGGAGAACCCTCTTCTTAAAAGCTGTGCGGGCCAATGCGATCGTTCTACAGGTTTCCTCGTCGGTCAACCAGCTAACCATGAGCCACATATACGAGTCTTAGCCCCTTTATGCCGAGGGGGATGCCGACGTAGCTGTCAGTCCACCCGTTTCTGTCCCTGAAGCTGAGGGGACTCACGCCGGTGAACTCGTCAGCCTGCCAGTGTCGGGGGCCTAGGAGGTTTCTAAGGCTGCTGATCAGAGTGATGGCGAGTTTGGCCGGCCTTTTCCTGAGAAATCTCCCTACTGGCACCCTGTATCTCGGCCAGAGGGCAAGCCCCGCTGGCTCTCCGTCCAATTCGAACTCGGCGACGACCGCGCCGAGTTCGTCGAACTCTAGGTAAGCCTCGTCTCTCTCTCCAGCGCGCTCCGATACAGCTTCCACTCGACCTTCGATTCTAATTCTTCCCGAGTAGAATGGATATCCCCATCGGCGAAGGTCGTCGATCTCCGGAACTTGCTCTGGTTCGTCGCAGAGACGCGCCAGCTTTCCAGAGACATCCACCCCGAAATCCCCAATCAGATAGATGTCCTCTATGGGAAGATCGGTGTCGTACCTGCTTCTCAGGACGACTTGGTTCTTCTCGCGGATCATGTCGCTGGGCAGGTCGACCCTCTTGAAGGAGGGGTCGAGCCACCATCCGTCCGGGTCACATTCCACCCTTTTTCCATTGACGTAAACCTCGTATCTATCCATATCCTCGACAACCAGTCCGACGGCTCGCCTGACGTCCGATTCAAAGTCAAATCGAATTTCAAACTCGCAGCCGACACCTCTCTTCTTCACCTCGTCCTCCACCTTCCAGACTGGAAGGAGGCGACTCCAGCCACCGGTGCCAAACTTCACCCGCGCGAAATCGAGGACGCACTGATTTGGATCGAGCCTTAGAATCCTCCACGGGCCGCCGATCTGGCGAACGGATGTGATCTTTGGGAATGGGGCACGTTCTTCGGCTTCGAGCCTTGTCCCCTCGATGAATATCCTTCCCTCGCCAGGTGCAATCTCGGTCGTCAGACGTTCTGGACACTGGTAGGCCTGCCCGGTGGAGGGGTCAAGGTCTAGGACCGGCCGGTCCTTTTCGAAGTCCATGGATACCGTCATCGGCAGTGAGTAGTTGGTGTTCACGACGAAGCAGAGCCGCTCATCTCCCAGTCTCCTCCTGTGGACGAGGAGGTCTGAGAGAGGTGCCCCGTCAAGCCTCTTGATCTCTCTAATCGGGCTGAGATTTCTGGGGAGCACGGACGACAAGGCTTCCCGCGTGTTGGCAAGCAGGGGCAGCCCTCCGAGGAATCTCGCCAACTCTTCCGAGTAGGCTCCCTCGACCATAGACGGCCTCTGCCCGACACAGATGATTTTTCCTCCAGACTTCTTCAGCTGCTTCAAAAGCGCGAAGGTCGTCTGCTTCAGGCTTGTCATCGTCGGGATGACAACGAACGAGTAACGTGCCTCCCCAACCCTCAATTTTCCGCCCTCGGCGCTGGCATATTTCTCCAGTAGGAACTCTTCGCCATACTCGAAGTCGATCTGGGAGGCGAGAAGGTTGTTGGTGAGGCGTGTGAACTCCTCAAAGATCAGCTCAACTGGCCGGGTTTCACCGGGGCGGTACTCACACCAGGCGCTGCATATGGGGTGAATCACAAGGACATCGACTACCCTTCGACCTTGAGACAGGATGTAGCTCAGCCTCGCGAAGTGATCCGCGACGATCTTGTTGTAGCTCCACCAGGGCTGGTGAGGGGATAGTGTAGGCGGATAGTCCCGCTTTCTCTCTCCTCTCAGCGAGTAGAGTGCTAGATGGTGGTTGAGGAAGTTTATCCCGAGAGCGTACTGCCAGTTCCCTATCCACCTGCGGTCGTGGAAGCTCAGCGATTGCCCTGAGACTCCGTAGGTCTCGGAGAGGGTCCTCTCCTTGCCGAGCTGGGATGCGACGGAGGAGACCTGTTTTTCGACCCATGGATCGTGGAGGCCCCTGCCTAGGTGATCGATTCCAGGGTAATGCATGTACTCGTAGTGCTGCATCGCGCTTCCGATGGTCCGTATCTGGCCTACTAACGAGTTCTCCCACTCGTAGTGCCCAGTGTACTTCAGGTTGTTTTTCTCGCACCACTCGTATATCTGCCTGGTGTAGGACTCGACGAACAGCCTGGTCACCGTCGAAAAGAAGTGGAACCTCACCTTCCTGAACTCGCCCACGTCGAAAAAGAGCGAGGGGAGGTTCGGGAGGAGCTCGTATCCATGCTCTTCCTTGAATCTCTCTGGCAGTTTGTCCGTCCATGGCAGGGCCGACTCCCTCTCGAGCATGTGGTACGTCGCGTACTGTGGCTCGTCTGTGAATATGCCGGGGATCGTCTTTCCAAACTCGTCTCCAAGGTGCTGCTTGTAGTTTTCGTGTGTAGACGTTATGAACTCCCTCACTGCCTCAGGGTTGAGAAGGTCTGGAAGGCTGCCCCTGGGCAGCGTCACGACGACGAAGTGGTAGACAAGCTTCCCTTGGCCAGATCGAATCCTTTCGCTTCTAATTGTGCCGAATGGCGGCCGACGGTTTTCTGCTTTGACGCACTTGAGGATTTTGGCCCTGAACTGGGGTCGGAGGGCTGAGACTTGTCCGCCGCCTTGGCCGCTGGGCCAACCATTCTCATCATAGAGCCATAGCCTTCCACCGATCTCCTTGTACAGAGCGGTGCACGACTCGAGTAGCTTGAACCAACGCTTCCCCATGTAGGGCGTCAACAGGCCGACTCTCGCGTGGAAGAATAGGCCTCCCCAGCCCTTATCGACAAACTCCTTCGCGATCCATAGGAGTCTGTCCTCACGGACATCGTCGTTCACCGACAGGAAGGGAACAGGTCTATACTCGGCAGATGGCTCAACAAACTTCTCGATCTCCAATCCTGGCCCCCTCTTGAGGACCGAGCCTCTTTATAAATGAACGGCCAGAGGGGTTCTGTTAACTTATTGTCGGTATAACGTTCTGCAGATAAAAGAAGTTTGTGCTAGCAAATTTGGGCTCTGTAGGTCCACCTACGCACCTGTTAAGTAAACTGAAGGGCAAGGGTAAACTGAAGGGCAAGGTGCGAAGCACCGCAGAGTGCCCAAGCCCGCCAGACTAACTTATTTTCATTTTTCTCCCACGGGTTGCCTTAATATTGTCTTCATGGTTTCATGAGGAACTTTCCGTGGACAAGCCGTAAGGAGGTATATCTCCCCGTGAAATTTTTGTCTTCCCTTAGTTTTTCCATTTTCGCTGTTGAGTCAGGCTGGGTAGAATATGGACCAATATGTGGTGTCGGAACATACTTCCCTTCCTTCATTTTTGTCAAACTTACTTCGTTCGTTAGTTCTTCTTCGTTGTGACGTCTTGTCTCACCCTTTCGACAGTTTCAGGACCGGGCCCAGGACCTATCTCGCGTACCTTGAAATCTTCTTTGAGATGAAGCCTATCAGCCAGCTTCTGGGGAGAAAGAATAAGTGTCTGTAAAGGAAAATCCAAGCAGAAGGACATTTGAGATGGATAAGTCCGCTTGCCGAAAAAACGCCTTAGGATCCCTTTCTCTGCCGATCTCATTTGGTAGCGTCTCTTATTCTGGGTCAAAGTTTTCGGTCCGTAAATGAGAGTGACTCCTATCGCTAAGATAGTAATCAAAATCAGACTATATAGCCAAGGGCACAGAGAGTTATTGCTGGGAACGTAAAAAACATTCCATCTGAGCAATGTAGCGGATAAAAGAAGTGGCCGAAGCAATTTCGAAAAGGCTCGGATGGCCTTCGTGCTGTGTCATACGCTCTCCAGAGGGAGAGCATTGCAAGCAAGTCAAGAGCGGGATGGGACGCCGTAATTACTTTCTTTTATGTTTGGAATACCAGTTGATGAAAATTATCCAGTACAGGAATAGCAATGCGACAATACTAATCCAGTATGGTTTCTCAAAAACTGGTTTCGGTAGCG
>CAYWSC010000174.1:0-4499 GCA_964460695.1 Hadarchaeota archaeon (SeqCode) | reverse complement strand
CAGGCACTACAGGGCACAATACGCAGGGGAGGTCAGCATGGTCGACCACTGGTTCGGCGTCCTCCTGGAGACCGTCGAGTCTCTCGGCCTGCTCGAAAACACGATGGTCGTGCTTCTATCGGATCACGGTGAGCCCCTTGGCGAGCATGGAATCGTGAAGAAGGTCAGGCCGTGGCCGTACGAAGAGCTTTCCCACATACCGCTTGTCATAAGGCCCCCTGACTCCATGGGTATCACTCCTCACCGCTGCAGTCACTTCGCCAGCACCCCTGACATTATGCCCACCATCTTGGATTTCCTTGGCGTCAATGCTCCTAGCGTCGTCCAGGGGAAGAGCCTGATCGAGGCCATTTCCGGAGGTGACGGGGGGGCCACCTTTGCTATCAGCGGACACTATGGCCGTTCCTGGAGCATCAGGGACGATGAGTGGAGCTTGTACATCTGGCCCAGCTCTGAAGCTCCCTACACTTGGGGAATCGGATACGCCAAGCTCGCCTCCCATGGAAAGGGCCCGGAGCTGTACCGCATAGACAGGAGCTATGTCCCCCCGAAGCCCGCGAAGTGGCTTCGAGGCCTCTCCGCCGAAGTCGAAAACGTGATTGAAGAGAATGAGAGTATTGCTCGCTCCATGGAGCTTGAGCTTAGACGATTCATCCAGTCGCTATCCCCGTCGGAGGGCGACATCCAGGCCCAGCATTCGGCGCGGTCAAAACATCTCTAGCTGGGCCGCTGAAGTGAAAGTCAGGGAGGTGCGAACTTCGTCCTCACCCCCTCGAGGGTTTCCCCGACGACCTGATATGTCTCCGAACCGAGTCCAATCTGAAGAGCCATCCGTATGTGACCGACATCTGCGGGATCGAAGCCCATTACCCTCGTCCCGACGATATCGGCTGCGACGACATCCCTGCTGGCTATGAGAAGATCCATACGTTTCGGCCGGCCGTTTATCGGCCCTAGCCCCTCCATGGCTACAAAGCCGTCGATGAGGACGAGGGAAGGTGAAACAACGCTGTTGATATCCACTATCACCTTGTCTATGCCCCTCTGATGATACCTAAACTTCCACTTGTTCGGAAGAAGGCCGAACAGGTTCTTCATGCCGAGAGTGACGACAGTGGTGCTGTGCGTCTTCAGCTTGGCCGCATCGACGATGTGGCTGTCAACCACAATTCTCGGCAGCTTGACCTTTGAAAGAGCTAGGGGCTGCCTCGGCTTCAGAACGACCCTATCCTTCTCGCGCTTCAAGTTTACAAACCGCACGCCGTACCTGTCGCAAATGTCGAGAATTCCGGTTGCCTTGGCTGCCTTGTCTGCGTTCGTCATGTTTGCATCGCTTTCCGCGACCACCACGTCTGGGTTGACATCTAGAACAGCTCTGATCAGCCCCTCGACTACCACGGGGTCTGTAGTGGCTCCGGACTCCCAGGTCTTTGTGCTTATGAAGTTGACCTTTATCAGAACCGGTCGGTCTCTCAGGTGCTCCACGCCCCCCGAGAGTTCTACCGCCCTCATCACGGTGTCGATGGATCGCTCGCCCTTCACGAGCGCAACCTTCGGCTCCATGCCTCCAACCTTGCACGTAGCGCTCTAAACTATACCGGGGAACCCTTTTTGAATGAATGCTAGACCCCTATTTCGATGACGCTCATCCATCTATACCGTGTTCCTGGCCTAGACCCCTCCCAGATCTCCAGGCTAGAACAATCCATCTCCCGGACAACCGGCAAGGTCGTGGATTCCATACGGACAGAGTACTGCTTCTACGTAGAGGTCTCCTCTCCGCTGGAGAGCCACGAGGCCCAGATCCTCCACTGGCTCCTCGCAGAAACCTTTCATCCAGACGGGCTGAGCGAAACGAGCTTTCTCCGCGGATCTGGGCGAGTAATCGAAGTCGGCCCTAGGATGAACTTCACCACAGCCTGGTCAACCAATGCTGTCTCCATATGCCACTCCCTGGGAATCAGGAAGATAAGCCGAATCGAGCGGTCGAGAAGATACCTCATCTCTACGAGACCGCCACTTACGGATGCCGATGTAGAGGTCATACTTCCCTTGATCCACGACAGGATGACGGAGTGCGTCTATGAAAGACCCCTAGACAGCTTTCAAACGGGGATACAGCCTGAACCCGTCTACGAGGTGCCCGTTCTTGAAGAGGGAAGGAAGGCCTTGGAGAGGATCAACAGAGAGATGGGCCTCGCTTTTGACGAATGGGATCTAGACTACTACACCAGGCTCTTCAGAGACGTGCTGAAACGCAACCCGACCAACGTCGAGTGCTTCGACATCGCCCAGTCCAACAGCGAACATTCCCGTCACTGGTTCTTCAAAGGGAGGCTCATTATTGACGGGGAGGAAGTTCCTCACTCGCTCTTAGACCTCGTCAAGGCAACCTTGAAGGCCAACCCAAGCAACAGCGTCATAGCCTTCAGGGATAACTCCAGCGCGATAAGGGGCTTCCCCATAAGAACGATCTTGCCGCGCAGCCCGGGCGACCCATGCCCGTTCGTCGAGAGCGACCCCGTCTATCACATCATCTTCACCGCCGAGACCCACAACTTTCCATGCGCCGTGGCTCCCTTTCCAGGAGCCGAGACTGGGACGGGTGGACGGATAAGGGACGTCCATGCGACGGGGAGAGGCGCGCTTGTCGTCGCTGGCACCGCTGCCTACTGCGTCGGAAACCTGAGGATACCGGGCTATGTCCAGCCATGGGAGCCGGATTTCACCTACCCGGAGAACTTGGCCTCGCCTCTGGAGATAGAGATCGAGGCGAGCAACGGCGCGTCTGACTACGGCAACAAGTTCGGAGAACCCGTGATCCAAGGCTACACTCGCTCCTTCGGACTGGTGCTTCCCGACGGGGAGAGGAGGGAATGGGTAAAGCCCATAATGTTCAGCGGAGGAGTTGGCCAGATCGACTCTAGACACGTCGAGAAGCGGCCGCCAGAAAGATCGATGGCTGTCGTCAAGATTGGCGGGCCGGCCTACAGGATAGGGATGGGCGGCGGAGCGGCGTCTAGCATGATTCAGGGAGAAAACGTGGCGGAGCTGGACTTTAACGCGGTTCAGAGGGGAGACGCCGAGATGGAGCAAAAAGTGAACAGGGTCATCCGCTCGTGCGTCGAGATGGGGGAGAAGAACCCTATTGTCAGCATCCATGACCAGGGGGCAGGAGGAAACTGCAACGTTGTCAAGGAGATAGTCTATCCGGCAGGAGCAAGAATCGAGATCCGTAGGATACTTCTGGGCGACGACACGCTCTCCGTGCTGGAGATCTGGGGCGCTGAGTACCAAGAAAACGACGCCCTCCTGCTGAAGCGTGAAGATCTCCAACTCTTCCAGCGCCTCTGCTCGAGGGAAAAGTCTCCCATGTCCGTCATCGGCGAAATCACCGGTGACGGGAAGATCCTGGTGCACGACGAGCTCGACGATACCTGTCCCGTCAACCTAGAACTCGAGAAGGTCCTAGGGCACATGCCTCGAAAGGTATTCCACATTCACAGAAGACCCAAGAAGCTGAAGCCGCTACATCTACCGTCGAGCCTCACCGTCAGAGAGGCACTTGAGAGGGTTCTCAGATTGCTCTCAGTGGGCTCCAAGCGCTTCCTCACGACAAAGGTTGACAGGAGCGTAACCGGGCTCATTGCCCAGCAGCAGTGTGTCGGCCCGCTTCAGCTGACCGTTGCGGACGTCGCCGTCATTGCCCAGAGCCACTTTTCGACAACCGGCGCTGCGATAGCCATAGGCGAACAGCCGATAAAGGGACTGATAGACCCGTCAGCTATGGCCAGAATGGCTATGGGGGAGGCATTGACGAACCTCGTCTGGGCACCTACAACCGGTCTAGACCATGTCAAGTGTTCCGCGAACTGGATGTGGGCTGCCAAGCTGCCTGGAGAAGGGGCAGATCTATATGAGGCCGCCTACTCCCTCAGCAGAATAGCCATCGACTTAGGCGTTGCCATAGACGGGGGAAAGGACAGCCTCTCTATGGCGGCACAGGTCCCTCGCAAGGACGGCTCCGTGGAGACCGTCAAAGCTCCAGGCTCCCTCACCATCTCGACTTACGTCACCTGCCCTGACATAACGAAGGTAGTAACGCCGGACCTGAAGTACCCGGGGAAAAGCCAGCTATTCTTCATAGACCTTGGGGGGTCCAAGAACAGGCTCGGGGGGTCTGCCCTAGCGCAGGTCTTCGGACAGGTGGGGGACTCATCACCAGACATGGACGACGCCGACCTCTTCAAACAAACGTTCAACACGATCCAAGAGCTCATTCGCCGAGGGATGATAGCGGCTGGCCACGATAGGAGCGACGGCGGCTTGATAACCACCCTGCTAGAGATGGCTCTTGCAGGCAACTGCGGAGTTGAGGTCGACCTTCCAGGCGGCGACCCCATGGCCCTCTTGTTCTCTGAGGAGTTAGGACTTCTGATAGAGCCCGTCCCAGGCAAGGAGAGAGAGGTCGCCGATAGGCTCTCGATGAGCGGCATTCC